>JAYTWP010000282.1:0-2495 GCA_043743395.1 Actinomycetota bacterium
TGTTCCCCGACGTCAGATTGTTCATGAACGTCGCTTCGATCAGATCACCGGCCTTGGCCCTGATCCCGCCCGCGCTGGGGCGATCGCCGAACGCCCACGTCGATACCTCGCGGCCGCCGATGTTCACCGTCGCCGGCCCCGCCGTGATCGTCGAGACGACCGTCGCCGCACCGGGCTTGCGTCGGAGCGCATCGCGGCGTTCTATCGACGGGTCGGCCGCGTCCACGAGCCGACCATCAGGACCAGACGTCGTAGTGCCGGAACCGCACGCGGCCAACACGAGGGCGCTGCCCCCGGCGATCAACATCTCCCGTCGCGACAACATCCGCATCTTGGTTCCTTTCATGGGCGCGCCGGCGACTGCCCGGGATCGACCGGCGACACGATGCCGGGCTGGTGTGGAGATCGTGTGGAGACCGCGTGGAGACGATCCGCTGTTCTGCGGGCAAGTGAGTGGGCCAGCTTCGCCGGACCTACCGTCGAAGGCAGGAAAACGTACGGAGGTGCATCATGCACAACGGCAACTGGAACGACGGAATGGGCAACGGCAACTGGTGGTGGATCCCAATGATGATCATGATGGTCGTCTTCTGGGGTGGCCTCATCTGGATCGGTGTGACCCTGTTGAAGCGCAACCACACGCCGCAACTGCACGCACCCGGCGCACCACCGGTGGCGACACCGGCAAAGCCGACCGCTCAGGAGATCCTCGCCGAGCGCCTCGCCCGAGGTGAGATCGAACCCGACGACTACCGCCTTCGCGTCGAAGCGCTGCGCACACCGCCCAGCGCCTGACCCGCACCGCCTCCCCGACCCGTATGCCCCTCGATTCGAGTGACACGCGGGTCGTCGGCGTTGTGAACGCACCCGGTCACTTCGATCACCGAGGCGTGGGCCTGCCGGGTGAATCGGCGTGCTCCTTGACGCCGTGCGAGCGATCGCCGGCCAGCTCGCCATGAGCCTCACGACGAACATCACGTCGTTTCCCAAGATCCGGCTGCGCGCCCCGTTCACATCGGGCAACGGGACGATGAGCGTGAAGATCGAGGTGAACGCCTACGAACGCTCACCAGCGCGAGCACTCGTGCAGGTGCCCTACACGGTGGACAGCCAGTGGTACCAAGGAAACGCCGATGTGCAGACCTTCGCGATCGCTGAACTCGTGGCGACCAAGATTCGTGCGTTGTTCCAACGAACCAAAGGCCGCGATCTGTTCGACCTCTGGCTGGCGCTGACCGAGCTCGCCGTTCCACCGGCTGACATCATCGAGTGCTTCGCCCCGTACCGACCAGACAAATACACGCCAGTGCTCGCCGAACAGAACCTTCGAGCCAAACTCGCCGACGTCAGCTTCCGCCACGACCTCGACCAACTCGTCAGCACCCGACGGCTCGGCTACGACATCGACGCCGCGGCTGAACTCGTCATCGACCAACTGCTCGGCCGGCTCACCTGATTGCTCCTTGGCACCACCGGCCAAGCGCAGCGACTCCGCCGGCACCCTACTGACCCGTGAGCGCCTCGAACCGGTTGAGGCGATCGTCATCGTTGTCGATCGCCTTCCCCCAGCCTTCCCAAACAGGTCGAGAAATAGCCAAACATCGCACCAACGGTCCAACTTTCACTCCGTCTTCGCCACCACATCTTGCCTGCTCAGACCGTATTTTTTGTTCCCCCGGGAGGATTCGAACCTCCGACCTGCGATTTAGGAACCCGCCAGTCAGGACGGGTGTTCGGCCAGCTCAGGCATGGTGAGGAGGGCCTGTCGGGTATTCTCATCCCAAAGCCTTCCCAAAACTGGGGGTCACTCGCGATTCGTGGCGGCAAGTTGATTGGTGGTGGATGATGATGATGGTTCGCCCGATGCAAACGGTGAAGGTCTACGGGGTTCAGGATCGGCGTGGAAACCAGGCAAGCGAAGCTGCCGTGGGTGGTGCGCTACACCATCGACGGCCGCCACCGTGGCAAGTCGTTCCGCACCCGGATCGAGGCTGACCGCTATCGGGGTCTTCTGCTGCAGGAGGTCCAGACCGGCGGGCGGTTCGACGAGGCCACGGGTGAACCGGAATCGTGTCAGACACCACTGGCAGAGGCTCGTGTGCACGAGTGGTCGCAGCGCTGGCTTGAAGAGCGGTGGCAGGAGTGGCAACCACGAACGAGAGCGTCAGCAACCGAAGCCCTCGCCCGGTTCGTCACCATCGCCGTTGAGCGTGGTGCGAAGCCCCCGGAGGGTCTCCGCGTGTATCTCTACTCGGCTTCGGCACCCAACGCTGAGAGCGAGCGAGATGCCCGGTTCGAGAGATGGATGACGAAGAATTGTTTGACGCTCGGCGAGCTTGATCGGGAACGCATTGCCGACATCGACCGCCGGCTCGGCCTCAAGCTCGACGGCTCACCGCTTGCCGCGACTACCGCCAACCGGATCCGCATCGTCGCCCGCGCCTCGGTGCAATCGGCTATCGACGCCGGCGCCGTCACCGCCGATGTGTGGCCGC
>JAYTWP010000283.1:0-20177 GCA_043743395.1 Actinomycetota bacterium
GCTCGCCAGACCCTCGAAGCCGAGCGCACCGCCCGGCTCGCTGTGGTTGGAGCCGAGATCGCCGACCAACGTGCTGCCGCTTCAGCAGCCAATGACGCAGCACGTTTGGCCGTACAGGCGCAGATCGAATCTGCGGTTGGCGACGTGAGCGGCCGGGCGATCGAACTCGCCGTCGGAAAGGCGCCTGATCCAACCGTGGTCAGTCGTGTCGTTCTCGAAGTCATGGGTGCGGGGGTGACACGATGAGCGCGCTGATTCGTATCGGTCACTTCCTCATTACGGAGACCGAACCGCCGACCCAGGACAGCGAGGGTGTCACCACTCATTCGTGGATCTTCCCTGGCAAGGCCGAGTTGATCTACGGCATTCTGGCCGCGCTGGTAATCTTCGCAATGCTCTACAAGTTCGCGGGTCCGGCTATTAAAAAGGGACTGGCAGCGCGCACCGCACGCATCCAAAAAGAGCTCGACGATGCTGCTTCCGATAAGGCGTCGGCCGCTACAGAAGCTGCCGACATTCGTCAGGCCAAGGGTGACATCGGAGCCGAGCGAGGGCGTCTGCTCGCCGAGGCGGCTGCGCAAGCCGAGTCCATGCTCGCCGATGGTCGTAGCCGACTCGAGGCCGAGGTTGGCGAACTGAAGGCGCGTGCGATCGCCGACATCGAAACCGCTCGGGGCCGCAGCGCCGACGAACTTCGTGGCGAGATTGCGCGATTGTCCGCAACTGCTGCTGACCGAGCCGTTGCTGAATCGATCAACGACGCAACCCATCAAGACCTGATCGAAGCATTCATCCAGAAAGTGGGTGCCTCCGCATGAGCGACGCACGTATCGAGGGTTACGCCCGGGCGCTGTTCGAGATCGCTCGCGCCGAGGGCTCGCTTGATGAGGTTGAAGACGAGTTGTTCCGTTTCGCACGCAGCTACGAAGGCAGCGAAGCATTGCGGAGTGCACTCACCGACGACATGATTCCTGCGGCCAAGCGCCAGGCAATCGTCGAAGACCTTCTGGGCGGCAAGGCAACCTCCACGACCACGCAACTCGTGAGCATGGTGGTCGGCACGGGGCGCGGCCGCGACCTTCCCGCCATCATCGATCAACTCGTGCTGCGAGCCAGCAGTGCGAAGAATCTCGAGGTCGCCGAGGTGCGCAGCGCTGTTGCGCTCACCGCCGACCAGCAGACCCGTCTCGCTGCTGCTCTGGCCAATGCCACGGGCAAGCAGGTGAATCTCAAAGTTGTCGTCGATCCTTCCGTGCTCGGAGGAATCGTCGCCACTGTGGGCGACACCGTCATCGACGGCAGCGTCCGCACCCGCCTCGACCAGTTGAAGGCTCGGCTCTAAGAGCCGGGGCACCATAGGAAACGGAAACAACATGGCAGAGCTCACGTTGAGCGCCGGCGACATCGCCGCAGCACTGAAGAAGAACCTCGAGGGCTTCGAGCCCTCGCTCGAGGCCCGCACTGTTGGCCGCGTCATCGAGGTCGGCGACGGCATTGCACGCGTCACCGGCTTGCCCGACTGCGGCGTCAACGAACTGCTTGAGTTCGCCGATGGTTCGGTGGGCTTGGCCCTCAACCTCGACGAGCACTCGATCGGTGCTGTTGTGCTCGGCAACGCCGACGCGATCGCCGAGGGTCAGCCGGTCAAGGCCACGGGACGCATCTTGTCGGTTCCCGTTGGCGACGCCCTGCTCGGTCGCGTTGTCAATGCGCTCGGCGTGCCGATGGACGGCAAGGGTGACCTCGTTGGCGGAATTCCTCGTCGTGTCGAGATTCAGGCCCCCGGCATCATGGGCCGCAAGCCCGTGCACGAACCATTGCAGACCGGCATCAAGTCGATCGACGCAATGACCCCCATTGGCCGTGGACAGCGTCAGCTGATCATCGGCGACCGCAAGACCGGCAAGACCACCGTCGCCATCGACGCAATCATCAACCAGCGTGGCCTCGGCGTGAAGTGCATCTATGTCGCCATCGGTCAGAAGGGTTCCACCGTCGCGCAGACCGTGGAGACGCTGCGCCAATACGGGGCAATGGAATACACAGTGGTCGTTGCCGCCCCGGCCAGCGAGCCGGCGCCGTTCAAATACCTCGCGCCGTACGGCGGTTGCGCGATGGGTCAGCACTGGATGGAAAACGGTGAGCATGCGCTCATCGTGTACGACGACCTCTCCAAGCAGGCTGAGGCGTACCGGCAGGTTTCTCTGCTTCTGCGTCGCCCACCGGGCCGCGAGGCGTATCCCGGCGATGTGTTCTACCTCCACAGCCGTCTGCTCGAGCGTGCGGCCAAGCTCAGCGATGAGCGCGGTGCGGGTTCGCTGACTGCGCTTCCCATCATCGAGACCAAAGCAGGCGACGTCTCGGCATATATCCCAACCAACGTCATCTCGATCACCGATGGTCAGGTGTACCTCCAGGACAACCTGTTCAAGTCTGGTGTGCGTCCTGCTGTCGACGTGGGCATCTCGGTCAGCCGAGTCGGTGGCGCTGCGCAGATCAAGGCGATGAAGACCGTCAGTGGTACTCTCAAGCTCGATCTGGCACAGTTCCGTGAGCTCGAGGCATTCGCAACATTCGGCTCCGAACTCGACGCCATCTCCAAGGCACAACTCGAGCGTGGATACCGACTTGTCGAACTGCTCAAGCAGCCGCTGAACAGCCCAATGCCCGTTGAAGAGCAGGTTGTCGTTGTGTTCGCCGGCACCAAGGGCTACCTCGACAACCTCCCCGTCGCCGATGTGCGTCGCTTCGAGTCGGGCCTGCTCGAGTTCATGCGCAGCCGTCACTCTGGCGTGCTCGCCGGTATGCGGTCGAATCCCAAAGCCGATGTCCCAGCAGAACTCGGTGGCTTGGTGGAAGCGTTCAAGGAACAGTTCCAGGCCGATGCCGCCGCTGCTGCTCGCGCTGCGGACCCCACTGCCACCGATGCCGGTGAAGTGGGCGAAGCGCACAGCAACAAGACCCTGGCAACGGAGTGATCTAGATGGCCGGCGGTCAGGAGCGCATTCTTCGGGGACGTATTCGTAGCGTCCAGGCAACGAAGAAGATCACGCGCGCCATGGAACTCATCGCGGCGTCGCGCATCGTGAAGGCCCAGCAGCGTGTTCAGGCCGCTGTTCCCTATAGCGATCAGATCACTGAGGTCGTCAAGGATCTTGCTGCCGCCGGCGCTGGTCAGGGTTCACCGCTGCTGGTGGGCCGTGGCGAGGTCAAAAAGACGTGCTATGTCGTCATCAGCGCTGACCGCGGACTCTGCGGTGGATACAACACTGGCGTGCAACGCGCTGCCGAAGGTGAGATCAAGGCCGACGTCCTCGCGGGTCTGGGCTACGAGATCGTAACGGTCGGTCGAAAGGCGGAAAATTACTTCCGTTTCCGCGGGTATAACCGCAATGCCAACTTTGCCGGATTCAGCGAGAACCCGACGTACGACCACGCACGCAAGATCGGTCAGCACGTCATCGGCATCTTCGAAAGTGGCGAGGCCGACAAGGTCATGCTCGTGTACACGCGCTTCATTTCCACTGGCAGCCAAGAGGTCGTGCTGCGCCCTCTCGTTCCACTCGAGACAGAAACAGTTGCCGGTGGAGATACCAAACCGCCGGGTGCCTCTGGCGACTACGAGTTCGAACCTGATCCGGCCACCATTCTCGAGACCCTCCTGCCGCGCTATGTCGAAGCTCGTATTTATGCAGCATTACTCAACGCTGCTGCAAGCGAGCACGCCTTCCGCCAACGCGCAATGAAGAGCGCGACCGACAACGCCGAAGAGCTGATCAAGAGCCTTGCTCGCATCATGAACCGTGCTCGCCAGGACTCCATCACCACCGAGATCATGGAGATCGTCAGCGGCGCAGAAGCCCTCGGTTCCGACAAGGCCAAGACCGTTCGCTACGTCGAGATCGAAGCAGCAGACCACACACCCACCGTCAACGAGCTCGTCACCTCCGCAGGTTCGAGCACTGCGAATGAAGTCTGAGAAGACGAGTCGAGAAAGTACAAGGAAGAACAGCCATGACCATGACTGAAACAGATCGCAAAGACGGTCGGGTAGTCGGCATCGCCGGCCCCGTGATCGACGTCGAGTTCCCTCGGGGTGCGCTTCCTGAGTTGAACCATGCCGTCGAGTTCACGGTGTCCGTCGACGGTAAGGCCGTCAACGTGTTGGCCGAAGTCGCTCAACAGCTTGGAAATGGTCGCATTCGTGCGGTCTGTCTCAAGCCGACCGATGGACTCACCCGTGGTACCGCCGTGCGTAACACCGGACGCGGCATCAACGTGCCGGTCGGTAACCGCACGCTTGGTCACGTCTGGAACGTGTGGGGAGAAGTCCTCGATGGCGACAACGCCGACTTCGCCGATGTCGAGCGATGGGACATCCACCGCCCTGCCCCAGACTTCGATGCGCTCGAGCCATCAAAGCGAATTTTCGAGACCGGCATCAAGGTCATCGACCTACTCACGCCGTACGTGGCCGGTGGCAAGATCGGTTTGTTCGGCGGTGCAGGCGTCGGCAAGACCGTGCTCATCACTGAGATGATCCGCCGCGTTGCCCAGAACCACGGTGGCGTTTCTGTGTTCGCCGGTGTCGGCGAGCGCACGCGTGAGGGCACCGACCTCATGATTGAAATGGCAGAGTCCGGCGTGTTTGAAAAGGCCGCGCTCGTGTTCGGCCAGATGGACGAGCCACCGGGAGTCCGTCTGCGCGTTGCGCTCTCGGCTCTCACCATGGCCGAGTATTTCCGCGACGTTCAGAACCAGGACGTGTTGTTGTTCGTCGACAACATCTTCCGCTTCGTGCAGGCCGGCTCAGAGGTCTCCACGCTGCTCGGCCGCATGCCGTCGGCCGTGGGCTATCAGCCAACACTCGCCGACGAGATGGGTCAGTTGCAAGAGCGCATCACCTCGACGCGGGGTCGTTCGATCACCTCACTACAGGCTGTGTACGTGCCCGCCGACGACTACACGGACCCGGCACCATTTACGACGTTCACCTTCCTCGATGCCACCACTGAGCTCAGCCGTCAGATCGCCTCGTTGGGCATCTACCCCGCTGTGGACCCGTTGGCCTCGACCTCGACCATCTTGTCTCCGGAGGTTGTGGGCGAGCGCCACTACCGTGTTGCCCGACGCGTGCAGGAGATCTTGCAGCGCTACAAGGAACTGCAAGACATCATCGCCATTCTCGGTCTCGACGAATTGTCCGAGGAAGACCGCCTCACGGTGTCTCGGGCACGCAAGGTGCAGCGCTTCCTCAGCCAGCCGTTCTACGTTGCCGAGGTGTTCACCGGTGTCAGCGGCGAGACGGTTCCCGTCGACGAAACAGTCGAGAGCTTCGAGGCCATCGTCAACGGCGATCTCGACCTGATTCCGGAGCAGGCGTTCTTGAACGTCGGCGGCGTCGAGCAAGTGCTCGCGAAGTCGAAGGCTCTGCAGGAAGGCGCTGCCTGATCATGAGTACCGCCACGATGACTGTCAGCATCGTTTCGCCGGAGAGAGTTCTTTTCACCGGCGAGTCGACGCAGGTCATCACGCGCACACTCGCCACCGGTGAGATCGCATTCCTCGCCGGTCATGCACCGTTTCTGGGAGCGCTCACCGAATGCCACACGCGTATCTACATGGCCGACGGCAGCATCGTCGATGTGGCGGTGCACGGTGGCTTCGTGGAGGTCAGCAACAACAAGGTCAACATCCTGTCCGATGTCGCCGAGGTTGGTGACCAGATCGATCGGGTGCGTGCGATGCGTGCAAAGGACAAGGCAGAGGACACCTTGCGTCGCGAGCACGACGCCGAGGCGGCCTCCGCACTCGCTCGGGCGCACGCTCGTCTCAACGCCACTGGTGGACTCGCGGGCACTTCGGCTGGGGCGCACTAGCAATACGACTCTAGGGTGACGCGATGCCGTCCTACCCGTTCACGTCAGCCCTCATCACCGGAGCCTCAAGTGGAATCGGTGAGGCGATGGCCCATCTCCTCGGGCAGGCCAAGATCCCAACTGTTGTGGTGGCGCGTCGAGCCGACCGCCTCGGGGAGCTCGCCTCGTTGTACGAGTCCTTCGAGGTACTCGCCGCGGACCTCAACTCGGCGAAGGGTCTTGCCGCGGTGGAGAAGCGCATCCTCAGCACGACTTCTCCCGTCGATCTCGTTGTCAACAATGCTGGCTTTGGTACGTCGGGTCTCTTTCACGAGATCGAGGCCGATCGTCTCCACGACGAAATCAATCTCAATGTGCAGGCGCTGACGCGCCTCTCAAACGCAGCGATGCGCGTGATGGTGCCGCGCGGGCGTGGATACCTGCTCAACGTGAGCAGCGTCGCAAGCTTCCAGCCGGCGCCGCGCTTAGCGGTGTACGCGGCCACCAAGGCCTTCGTCACAAGCCTGACCGAGAGCTTGCATGAGGAAGCGAGAGGCACGGGCGTGCATGTGACCGCCTTGTGCCCGGGACTCACCAAGACAGAGTTTCAGAGTGTGAGCAATAGCGACGCGTATGCATCGAGCTATCCAGGCTTCGTATGGCTGAAGGTGGACGATGTTGCGGCAGCGGGTCTTGCCGACGTTGCGAAGGGCAAGGCCCTTTCTGTGCCCGGCCTGATCTACAAGGGATTGACAGCTGCCGCCGGTGTGACACCGCGTAATATCGCACGCCGTCTCAGCAGCCTGGTGCAGCGCAGTTCACACTGAAGCATCACTCGTAGTCGACCGACGCAAAGGTCTTCAGTTTGTCGATGCGGTGCCGAGCGTCGATGAGGCGCACGGTGCCCGAGCGCGATCGCATCACGAGTGATTGTGTGCGCGCTCCGCCGCGGTCGTAGCGAACACCACGCAACAGTTCGCCGTCGGTGATGCCGGTTGCCGCGAAGAAGCAGTTGTCGCCCTGCACGAGGTCGTGCGTGGTGAGGACGCGGTCGAGGTCGTAGCCGGCAGCGATCGCCGTTGCTCGTTCGTGTTCGTTCCGTGGCCACAATCTGCCTTGGATCTCGCCACCCATGCACTTCAGGGCGGCCGCAGCGGTGACACCTTCGGGGGTACCGCCAATGCCGAGGAGCACATCCACGCCTGCTTCGGGCCACGATGTGGCAATTGCACCGAAGATGTCACCATCGCTGATGAGCCGAATACGCGCACCCGTCGCGCGTACTTCTTCGATGAGTTCGGCGTGGCGTGGACGATCGAGGATCATCACTGTGAGATCGCGCACCGACTCACCCTTGGCCTTGGCGATCCACCGCAGGTTCTGAGCGGGAGAGGCAGTGATGTCGATTGCTCCGGCAGCGGTGGGACCAACCGCAATCTTTTCCATGTACACGCACGGACCCGGGTTGAACATCGTTCCACGCTCGCTGACGGCAATTACCGAAATCGCGTTGTCTCTACCCAACGCGGTGAGCGTGGTGCCATCGATGGGGTCGACCGCGATGTCGGTGAGCGGCGGAGTGCCATCACCGATCTTCTCTCCGTTGAACAGCATCGGGGCTTCGTCTTTCTCGCCTTCGCCGATGACGACGATGCCGTCCATGGAGACGGTTGCGAGCACGGTGCGCATCGCTTCGACGGCAGCGCCATCGGCTCCGTTCTTGTCGCCGCGGCCAACCCAACGTGAGGCAGCGAGAGCCGCTGACTCGGTCACTCGAACGAGTTCGAGAGCGAGGTTACGTTCTGGCTGTTGAGACGTTGTCATGGCTGCGAGCCTAGCCTTCGGCCTGATCGGGCTCCGCCTAGGACTCCGGCGCACCGTTTGACGACTGCGGCTACATTCGAGGAATGACGCCCATCTCCCCCGAGCAGTGCATCGGAGGCCGTGATCTCACCGAACCCCAGCTGTCGCCTCACGGCACGATGTTGGCGTACGTTTCTTCGGCTCACGGAACCGCATCGCTGATGCTCTCGAATCTCGATGGTGAGGTGCCGCGCCAGCTCAGTACGTATCCGCAGCCGCGACCGGGCCGGGGGCTCGGCGGCGGCTGCTGGTGTTGGTCACCCGATTCTTCGGCCGTGGTATATGCAGGCGCCGACGGCAACTTGTGGTGGCAACCGGTTCCAGGCGGACAGGTGCGCCGACTCACCGAGCATGGCCCTGATCGAATAGCGCAGGCGCCGATGGTGACACCCGACGCATCTTCAGTGGTCTATGTCGTCGATCAAGCCGAGGTGTGGATGCAATCGCTCGAACGTGGCGACGCGCAGCGAGTCGACGATGGTTCCGCCGACTTCTGCTTCGATCCGGTCGTTTCTCCCGACTCAACGACGGTGTGTTGGCAGGCATGGAATGTGCCCGACATGCCGTGGGACCGAGCGCGGTTGGCATCGGCCGTGCTTGGTGGTGGGGTGGGTAACACAACTCTTGCGCAAGGTGCTGTGCAGCAACCTCGCTTCATGGCTGACGGTCGTGTCATCTGTATCCGCGACGATTCAGGATGGAACAACGTTTGGTTGGGCGGCGTACCGCTCGTGGCGGAAGCCTTCGAGCATGCTGGCCCAACCTGGGGGCTCGGGCAACGCAGTTTCGTGGCATCGCCAAGCGGTAGTCAGGTTGCGTTTACGCGTAACGAAGGCGGGTTCGGTCGATTGTGTGTCGCGGACATCGAAACGGGTCACACGCGCGACGTTGCGCGCGGTGTCCACGGCCAACTCTCGTGGCACGGAAATCATCTCGCCGCGATTCGCACCGGTGCACGTACGCCGACGCATGTGGTGCTGTACGACACCTCGAACTGGGAGCGCGCCATTATCGATGTTGGCCCGGTCAGTGGGTGGGAGGCTGAGGCGCTTGTGGAGCCAGAGCTTCAGCAGGTGATGGCGCGCGACGGGGCTGTGCTGCACTGCCGGCTCTACCGCGCCGATGAGCCGACCGATCGGCTGTTGTGCTGGCTGCATGGCGGACCGACTGACCAGTGGCAAGTCACCTTCATGCCCCGTGTGGCGTTTTGGCGTTCTCGGGGATGGAACGTGCTCGTGCCGGACCACCGTGGCTCCACGGGCCACGGACGGTCGTATCAGCAAGCCCTGCGTGGTCGATGGGGTGAGCTCGACGTCGGCGACATCTGCGAGGTGCTTTCGACGGCACATCGCAACCAATGGGGTTCGCCGCAACGGACCGTGTTGTTGGGTGGTTCGGCCGGTGGGTTCACCGTGCTCGGCGTTTTGGCCGACTCGCCGACGTTGGTCGCCGCTGCCGTGGTGTCGTATCCGGTCACCGATCTGTTCGACCTCGCCGAGCGCAGTCATCGTTTTGAGTTGCACTACACGAATTCGTTGGTCGGTCCGGTGCCACCGAGCCACGAAACGGATGGGCCGTACCACGACCGATCGCCTGTCAACTTCGCTGACCGCATTCGCACGCCCCTACTGATGTTCCACGGCGAAGACGACGCCGTAGTACCGGTCGAGCAAAGTCGGACACTCGCGTCTCGAATTGCTGAAGCTGGAGGCCTCGTAGACCTGTGCATCTACGCAGGTGAGGGCCACGGCTTTCGGCAACCCGTCAGCCAGCTCGATGAATATCGCCGCGTGGGCGAGTTCATCGCGGAGCACGTCGGGTAGGGTCGAAGTTGTGACGGATTGGAATTCGAACGACCCCGACGCCGTTCGGGTCTTGTACGACCTCAGCGAATGGAACTTCGAGCAACAGGCCGAACTGATCGCTGACCTGGCTGAAGCGGAAATCCCCCACGGATGGGAGGGTGCCGAACTCGCCGTCCCGGAGGCGTACGAGGTGGCGGCGGACGACCTCTTGTCGGCGCTCGAGGTGCGCTTGGGAATTGCCGGCTCGGACGGATCGGGGCAGCCCGCGCCACGCGAACTCACCGACGACGACAAGCTCACCGAGTTCGATCTCGGCGACTGGGAGGAATTCGAACGGTCGCTCGTTACCGATTCGCTCACCGGTGCCAGCATTGCGTTCCGATGGGAGGGCGACATCTTGCTCGTTTCAACGGATGACGAATCTGACGTCGATGACATTCTCGATGAAGTCGAGAGTGGAAACATCATCCCGATCAACGACGACTCCGACGACGAGCAAGACGAGTTACCGTTCGACACGCTCAACAATTTCTTCCTTGCAGGCGAACGCTTACGACGTGAGCCGCGCGATGCAACGGGGCTCGAGCACTTGCTCGACGCTCTGCAAGTCGCCAACCCCGACCGCCCACCTCGGGGTGTTGAACTCGGCGTGTGGCGACGTTGCTGCCAACTCGCCGAAGAGCTTGCTGACGCCCTCGTGAGCGGCGCCGAGGGTGATCTCGACGATGCGCGCCCTGTGGCACACGACCTTCACGATTTGTTGAGGCCGCTCATCTAGGTTGGAGAACTCAGCATTAGCGTTGCCGCATGCTGTTGGCCGAACTCGAGGTGTGGCACTCGCGGTCAGACACTCCCACGCGTCGGGTTGCGCTTGGAAATCTCGTGCTCCCTGTAGAGCCAGCACCCGGCTTTGGGGGCCTGCTCCTCGGCGCCGTGGTGGCGGCCCATCTCGGGACAGTGGACCACGACCTCCACGCAGACATCCATCGTTTGCTCGGCCAAGTCGAGCAAGGTGAACGCGTTGTCCAACCCCGCCTTCGGCATCGCTTTCAGGTCGACCGCCACGGCCTTGGGGTGAGCCGCCACCGAATGCAGGGTGAGGGCGAGAACGTGCACTTCAGTTTCGACACCAACGGCAGCGGTTTAGTCCAGGTGCTCGGTGCCGTCTATGCGATCGAGCGGCTCGACCTCGCAGCGCGTCACGCCTTGATTCCGGTGATCAACAAGGCAATGCGCTGGCGGGGTCCGCTTGGCCACTCGTTCATCAGTCATCTTGCGGGCACGGCAACGTCTTCGTTGGCGGCAATGGCAGATCCGCGGGCATGGGCACTCGAGCACCTCGGATTCCCGCTCGGCACAACAACCGTCTCGAAGAAGGATGTGATGGTGCGTTACAGGCACCAGCTTCGGGCCGCACATCCAGATCATGGGGGCGATGAAGCAAGTGCGAGCAGGGCGATCATCGACCTCGGCGAGGCACGCAAGATCCTTCTCGCATGACACCGTCACGACGGCTCAAGGGTCTGCTGTTGTTCCCAGGAGCTGGCAGCGACAGCAACCACGCGTCGCTCGTTTATATCGACGACGCGCTCGCACCGCTCCCAGTACGTCGAGCCGACTTTCCGTATCGGCTGGCAGGGAAACGCCCACCCGATCGCGCGCCGGTACTGCTCGAGGCTGTTCGCCGTGAGGCAGCCTCATTCGCGAAACAGCGTCACGGGACGACGAAGACATTGATGATGGGCGGTCGTTCTATGGGTGGTCGGATGTGCTCGATGGCCGTGGCGGGTGGCGCGGAAATCGGACGTCCGATCTCCGCGGCGGGCCTGATCATGATCGCGTATCCATTACATCCGCCCGGCAAACCCGACAAGCTACGGGTCGAGCACTTCCCACGGATTCGTGTTCCATGTTTGTTCATCCACGGCACCCGCGATGCGTTCGGCAGCCCCGACGAGTTGCAGCGTTGGACAGCCACGATTCCCGACGACGTGACCCATGTGTGGCTGCCCGGCAAGACCCACGCACTGCATGGCTGTGACGCCGCGATCGCTGCGGCAATATCAGATTGGTTGTCGACCAAGCGGTAAGTAGTCAGTGACGGCTCAGGTGAGCAACGGCTCGGGGTTCAGTTCGTCGAGGTCTCGGTGCGCAGTCTCGGGGTAATGCACAATGATGATGATCAACGCGATGAGTTGACCCACCGACATCAGCGCGATGGTCGCGCCGTAGGACCAACCGCGGTCGAGCAACTGCCCCGTGACCAAAATGCCGATCGAGCCACCAACCAAAGCAGCCGCTGTGATGAGGCCGGCGGCGCGTCCGCGGTTGCCGGTGGGGAACAACTCGGTGCGGTACACCGCAAAGGCCGGATACGCGGTGCCACCCAACAGCCCGGCACCGAATGCGCCCAACCACAGTCCGGCACCATCCACGCTGAACGACCAGATCAGAAGTGAAGCGCTGAGTGGAACCGCAACCAGCAGGAGTCGGCGTCGGCCACGGATGTCGGCGATGCGGCCTCCGATCACGAAACCGAGCGACGCGGGCGTCGCAGTTGCCAGAGTGAACAGGCTGATCGCGCCCGCAGAGAAGCCGCGTACGTCGTCAAGGTACCGGTTCTGGAAGAACGACGCTGGCGCCACGAACAAGTTCGCGCAGAACGACACCAGCGCAATCTGTGCGAACCGGTCAAGACGCAGCGGCGGTGCGGTTCGGTGTGGGCGTTCGAAGCGGCGTGTCTCGGGTAGGCGACGGCGGAGATCGACCGCCACGACGAACCAGATCAGGCCGAGGACGTAGATGAGGCGCCACCCAGCCGTTCCAATATCGGCGAGAGGAAGGCCCATCACCGCCACGCCGGCGCCGAGGCCACTCGCCATTGCCAAGACGCTGATCGCATAGGCGCGGCTGTTGCGGGGCATCTCTTCTGCCGCAGCGACTGCGACGAGCAGGTCGAGAGCGAGTCCCATCGGACGGCCCAACGACTGGGTGGCGACGAGCACCACAAAGTTGGGCGAAAGTGCGCCGAGCGCTGAGAACAACGGTGCCAGCCAGGCGGCAAAGACGATCATCCGCCGCCGGCCGACGCGATCGGCCAAGAACGCGACGGGCAGCGCGAACACAATGCCGATACGTACGATCACGCCGCCGACACCTTGCCCAAACTTGTCGATGCCGAAGTCCTTGGCAGCGAAGTTCGCTGTTTGGGTGAACAGAGTGTTTGCGAAGCCTGCACTCAGCGACGCCGCAGCGAGCAGACCGAGGAGCAGCGCCTGGCGCGGGTCGAGCCGGTCGGGAGGCGCCCACCACGGCTGTACGCCGTGCGCGTTCACAGTGGCTCGACGTGCGATCGTTCGCCGGACGGGATGAGCGAACAACCACCCGAACCAGGGGATGACGAGGCGGTAATGCGTCGTCTCGCGAAGGACCTCATGATCGGTCTCGACCGTTCGCTGATAATGAGTGAACGGACCCTCGGTTTGGGTGAATGTCACCGGCTCGGCGAACGGCTCAGCGGCAACGTCTTTGACGAAGTCATCACGCGGTCGCAGGAGCCGGACCCGGTTTGCCTCGGTGGCGGGAAGTTCTCGGACAACGCGCTGACTCCCGACCACATCGGGAGCATACTGAGTGCCATGGATCCAACGGCAGAGCAGATTGTGGTGCGCCGCGGCGGTCCGCTCTCCGGAGAAGTCGTTGTTCCGGGGGCCAAGAACTCGGTCCTCAAGTTGATGGCGGCCACGTTGCTCACCGATGGCGTGACGACGCTCACCAACGTTCCCGTCATTGCCGATGTCGCGATCATGGGCGACCTGCTCGACGCGATCGGTGTGTCCTCGGTCCCGCATCCCGTGGATGTCGGCACTCTCGTGCTCACCAACCACGGCATGCTCACGCCGGTCGCTCCCTACGAGTTGGTCGAGCGGATCCGTGCTTCCATCAACGTGCTCGGTCCACTGCTCACGCGATGCGGGTCGGTTCGTGTGTCGTTACCCGGTGGTGACGATTTTGGCAGCCGCCCGATCGATATGCATCTGGCCGGTCTGGAAGCGATGGGTGCATCGTTCGAACTGCACCATGGCTATCTCGAAGCGCGGGCTGAACGGTTGCACGGCAGCAAGATCACCTTTGAATTCCCGAGCGTCGGTGCAACCGAGAACATTCTCACGGCTGCAGTGTTTGCGAAGGGCACAACCATCATCGATAACGCCGCGCGCGAGCCGGAGATCGGTGACCTGTGCAACTTCCTGGTCGAGATGGGCGCTGACGTCGAGGGCATTGGCTCGTCCACGCTGGTCATCCACGGCGTCGAGATTGGCAGCCTGCGCCCTGTGACGCACGAAGTCGTGCCGGACCGCATTCAGGCGGCGACATACATCGCCGCCGTCGGCGTCGCGGGTGGACAACTGACGTTGGTCAATGCGCGTTCCGAACACATGGAGATGCTGCTTCGTCGATTCGTCGACATGGGCATCACCGTGACGCCGCAGACTCGGGGCTTTGCCGTGTGGGCACCCGAGCGGTTGAGGTCGGTCGATGTCGCTACGTTGCCGTACCCGGGCATCGCCACCGACTACAAGCCGCTTATTGTCACCATGTTGTCGGTGGCCGACGGCGTCGGCATCGTCACTGAGAACCTCTATCCTGGCCGCTTTCGTTACGTGGAGGAGTTGCTCCGCCTCGGCGCCGACATCAGCACTGACGGCCATCACGCCGTCGTTCGAGGTGTACCGCGACTGTCTGGCGCACCGGTGAAGGCACCCGACATCCGCGCTGGCGCCGCACTCGTTGTGGCGGGTCTGGCTGCCGATGGAGAAACCGTGATCGGCGGCGTGAGCCACATCGACCGTGGCTACGACGATCTCGTCGGCCGGTTGGCGCGGGTCGGCGCCGATATCAGTCGTCGCCAGCGTCCTTGATGCCTGCTCGCTCGGGGCTTGGTTGCTTGGGGCCCGGTTGCTCGTGGCTCGTGTGATCCAGGTTGTGGTCCATCGTGGCAGTGCGTCGTTTCGCGAGCCAGAGTAGGCCGATGATGACCAGGAGTGGTCCCGCGACGAAGAGCCCTTCGTCCCAGCCACCCTGGTGAGCCACGATGACAGCGACCGACGCAGACGACATCAGACGAGCTTGCCTAGCCCATACGCCGGGTTCCAAAGAATCGCCATGTGACCGATGAACGCAATGCCAAGGGTCACAGCGGGAATGGGCGCCGAGGTGCGAATTGTTGACACAAGCAACGAATATACCGATGGCCGTGCTTCAATAGAGCGCGTTCCAGTCAGAGGTGACAACACATGCGCGTCCAAGTCGAAGAATGCATCGAGATCATCCGTCCTGCACTACAGGCCGACGGCGGCGACATCGAACTCAAGGATGTAGATGAGGCAACGGGCATCGTCTCGGTCACCCTGGTTGGCGCATGCGGAACGTGTCCGGCCAGTACGCAAACGCTCAAAGCCGGTATCGAGCGGATCATGCGCGACCGGGTCGACGGCGTGACCGAGGTTGTGGCGGTCTGATTTCGTGGCTCGTCACAATCGACCCATCGAGGCGCTGTTCAGTGCCGCATGCGAGGGCGAACGCGGCGCATTGGCCCGGCTGCTCTCGCTCATCGAACGCGGTGATGACGATGCGCGTGTTATCGGCCGCCTCTCCTATCCCCGCGGCGGTCGCGCCTACACGGTTGGCCTCACAGGAGCCCCGGGCGCTGGCAAGAGCACGCTGACCTCGGCCACGATCGGCCATCTCCGGTCGATGCAAATCGAGGTTGCGGTGTTGGCGATCGACCCATCATCCCCATTCACCGGCGGCGCGATTCTGGGTGACCGCGTACGCATGCAGGACCACGCCACCGACCCGGGAGTGTTCATCCGTTCCATGGCGACGCGTGGTCATCTCGGGGGCTTGTCGCTGTCTACGCCCGAGGCGATCAGGCTGCTCGACGCCGTGGGGCGAGAGTGGATCTTGGTCGAAACGGTCGGTGTCGGACAGGTGGAAGTCGAAATCGCCGGCAAGGCCGATACCACCGTCGTCGTAGTGAACCCCGGCTGGGGTGACTCGGTGCAGGCCAACAAAGCAGGGCTGATGGAGATTGCCGACATCTTCGTGATCAACAAGGCAGACCGCAAGGGCGCACCCGAAACGCGACGCGACCTCGAGCAGATGCTCGAGCTCTCCGATCTCGCCCACGACGACTGGCGACCGCCGATTCTCGAGACGGTTGGCACCGCTGCCAAGGGCGTGCCCGAGTTGTGGCAGGCCGTTCTCGACCATCGTCAATTCATCACCGACCACGGTGTGCTGGCGAAGCGGCGTGAGTTCCGCTTACGTGAAGAACTGCGCGAGATCGTTGCGCGGCGGCTGCAGCAAAAGGCACGAGAACTGTGCGGCGGTGATCGATGGGACTCGTTGCAGGACGATGTTCTGCAACGCAAGCTCGATCCGTGGGGCGCTGCAGACGCGATGCTCTCTGGGCTTGCCTGACACGTTTCGGAGCCTGAGTCGCGCCTGCTGCGATTAGCGTTGGCTCATGGAACTAGCACGCAGCGAAACATCTGAATTGGTGCAACTCGACCGGCGCCCCGATGGCGTGGCCGTGATCACGCTGAACAATCCCAAGGTGAATGCGTTGTCGCAAGAGTTACTAGGGCGTCTGTCCCAGGTCGCCGAAGAGCTGACCGCGAATCCCGCCGGAGCCGTCGTGGTCACCGGCGGCGATCGGATATTCGCTGCGGGTGCCGACATCAGTCAGTTCCTCGGACCCGACCACGCTGTGGAGATCACTGCGGGCTTCCATCGCGCGCTCAACGCGGTTGCTGCGATCCCACAATTCGTGATTGCGGCGGTCAGTGGTTACGCCCTCGGGGGCGGATGTGAGTTGGCGCTCGCCTGTGATTATCGGATCGTGAGCGAACGTGCAGTCTTCGGGCAACCCGAGATACTGCTCGGCATCATTCCCGGAGGTGGTGGCACTCAGCGCCTTGCGCGCACGATTGGTGCCAGCCGGGCGAAGGAGATGTGCATCACGGGCCGGCAGGTGAAAGCCGACGAAGCGCTGCGTATCGGTCTTGCGGACGAGGTCGTTGCAGGAGAGCAGTTGCATGAGCGATGTCTCGCGCTCGCTGCCGAGATCGCGCGGGGCGCGATTCTTGCGCAAGCGGCCGCAAAGCGGACCATCGACGATGGATTGTCGATGACGCTCGCCGATGGGCTGCTGTTAGAGCAGCGCGCGTTCGCGAAGATCTTCGAGTCCGAGGACAGCCGAATCGGAGTGCAGAGTTTCTTGGCCAATGGGCCGGGGAAGGCCACGTTCACCGGTCGCTAGTTCTGGGGACGCCGACAAGGCGGCCGAGGAAACCAAGTACTCAGAACGGTCCCTATGCAGTCGCTCGGCAGACGTTGCTGCCAGAATGCAGATCATGCGGCGCGCGGACAAACAGATTGCGGAGACGGTCACGGCTGTTGCCAGCGAAGGCGGCTTTGCTGTGTCGTACGCGCACGACGCTTCTGGCATCTCGGCGTTCTCCGTGTTCCTTCTCGTTTTGTCCGCGTTGATCTTCAGCACCGGCGCGCTCTTCGTTCGTGGGCTCGATCATCCGCATGCGTGGACCACTGTGTTCTGGCGGTCGACCTCTGCGTGCGTCAGTCTGCTGATCTTGATCGTGTGGCGGGAACGCTCGAACTCGGTGCGAGCGATCGTTTCGATGGGCGCACCGGGTTGGGGAGTCGCCGCTGCTTTCTCGGCGTCATCGATCGGAATGGTCGTCGCGCTGTCGCGCACCAGTGTGGCGATCGTGCTCGTCATCTTCGCGCTCAGTCCGCTGGCCGCGGCGATCCTCGCATGGATCATCATCGGTGAGCGCGTGCGCAACTATACGTGGATTGCGATCGCGGTCACCGTTGGCGGCGTTGCCTATATGGTGTCGGGATCGCAAGCCGCGGGGTCCGCCACGGGTGCCGCCATCGCCTTGATCATCCCGTTGTCGTTCGGATTTGGGACTGTCATGATCCGTCGCCACGCCGAGGTCGCGATGGCCCCCGCGATGCTGCTCGCCGCTGTCATCAGCGCGCTCATCGCTCTGCCGTTCGCGCATCCGTTAGATGTCACAACGCACGACTTCTTGCTGATGCTCACGTTCGGTTTCGCTCAACTCGGTGTTGGATTGGCGATATTCGCTGTTGGCGCTGCCCGCGCTCCGGCCACCGACGTTGCGCTGTTGTCAATGCTGGAACCAATCATGGGTCCCATCTGGGTGTGGATCTTCATGAGCGAGTACCCCGGCATCCCCGCGCTCATCGGTGGTGCCACGGTGTTCATCGCACTGGCGGCGCACACGCTGTACGCGGCTTCCATTGCGACGGGTTCGTCTACAAATGCAACGTCAACAGCTCCGTCCACTCGTGCGCCGGCCACGTCGTAGTCGCCGCCCAAACCCGCAAGCAGTAGTCCTTGCCAAACAAGTCCAGAGCAACGGTTTGAGCTAGGCGATTGGCTCCAAGCCCGGTCAGTGGTCGAGCTCTAGCCGAAAGTCGTACCTGCGTCCGCTACACCACGCACGCAGATTGCCCTGATGCAACCGTCTGCCCAGTGGACGGAGGGGCGGTGATGCTTGGGTAGCTGCTCGGGTGAAGGTAGTTGCGGAGCCAGTTGGCCGCGTCGGCGTCGCCTCACTCTCCCGCGGCGATAGCGAGCACTGCGGCCTCTGCATCGTCGACCGTAGGCTTGGGTGCCCAGCGCCGGTCGTTGATGTCGACGAAGAGCCGTAGTGACACCCACGCTTCTCGCTTGTTGCCGTCGGGGAGTGGATAATTTCGTGCGAGTCGCACGATCAATACCGATGCCTTGTCAACAAAGTTGGGATAGAAGTCGGTGTCGTCGTAGCCGGCCGCAGGGGCGTGTAGAGCCGAGTCGGCCAGATCCAACCTCGTCACCTTCATCAAGGTCTCATTGTCGAGTCCAGTGACCTCCGCGGCAATCGAGACGTAGTCGGCGAGGTCGAGGTACTCGATGGTCACTTGGTTAGGCGCTCGAGCAATTCCCGGTCTTCGTCGATGGTCTGGCGAACCCGTTTGCGGAAAGCCGGATCCTTCTGGCGTCGCTCGACCGCCTCGCGAAGTGCGCGTTTCACCGTCTCGTTCAGGCTCTGCCCTTCGGCGCGAGCCAATGCCTCGGTGTCGGCGGCAAGGTCGTCGTCAAGGCGAACAGTCAAGTTCTTCGGCATGACACCATGATACCAAGCCATCACTCGACAAGACAGCCCATATCGCCGGCCTGCCCGGCGAGTCTTCCGTTTGATATTCTCGGCCAATGACCAACAACCGACGCGTCTACACCAAAGCGCTGTATGGCTTTGATCACGTAGTGCGCTCGATGCCGGGGGCCTCATGGTCGAGTCCATCACCGTGTGAGGGGTGGACCGCGCAGGACGTCCTCGGTCATGTGATCGCCGTCCAGAGCTATATCGAATCGCTGGCCCGCGGCGTCGAGCCGACGCTTAACCCATACGGCATGCCCGGCGAGCTTGTCGGAAGCGATCCACTGCGGGACTGGTCCGCAGCACGGGAATCGGTGCTTGAGGCGATCGATGCGCCGGGCGTGCTCGACAACACCGTGCAAACGTTTCGAGCCGAAGAGACGGTCGACAACTTCCTCGCATGGAACGTCGTTGACACGTTGGCACACACTTGGGACCTTGCAAGGGCTGGCGGTGTCGATGGTTATCTTGACGACGACCTGATCGCACATGCGACTGCGCAAGCACAACCCGTGATCGAAGCGATGCGCCAACCGCCATTCTTCAGCGCTGACGTGATCGTCACGGACGACCCATCACCGACGGTTCAGTTCCTCGCAATGCTTGGTCGACGAACCACCTGACCGGCGTACTCGTCACGCCGATCTACAGTTGTGCTCGGCACGCCCAGCAGCGTCGTACGCTCAGGCGGTGGCTGATCCGACGCCGAGCGCTTGCCATTCGAGATCTCTAAGATGGGCGGCCATCGGTGCAATGGTTGCGGGGTCGGTTGGCGGCGTCGTTGGGCTCGTCGTGGGCCTTTTGGCACATTGGCAGACAGCGTGGTTCGCGGTCTTTGAACTCGCGATCCCTTCGTCGATCCTTGGTGGGTTCGTCGGACTCGTGACAGGCGCGATCGCCGCTGTCGTCAATCGGCCGATGCCGACGAAGCGGTAGGGCACGCACCTCCAGCTTGGAATCGACCCCGGTTCCGTGATGGCGCGTAGCGCGGTAGTTCGGTATTTATCCAGACGTCGCGCACTTCACCGTTACCGGCGGAACGAGGTCTGGCGTCAATCGATTGATCCGCCCGGCGCCGAGTAGTGATTCCAGAAGTGTCGGAGCGCCCTGGTGAGAACGGCTACTGGCACAGTTGCGTGGAACTCGTCCGCGACTTCGATCGTTTGGAGGTCGAGCGTCGGGTAGTTCCTGCTGGCGAGTTGCGAGGTGAATCGACGCATGTCGTCAACCATGTCCAGGTGGACTGATGGTGGCTTGAAGGGACTATCTGTCGGCAGGTGGATCGCCTCGGCTCGACGCCCCTCGTCGGTCTCGAGTGACCCGATGCCGAAGAACGCCGACGCGCACAAGTCGTCCTCGGTCGTCGAGCGTTCCTGTTCGATGCGAAACATCAA
>JAYTWP010000284.1:0-3402 GCA_043743395.1 Actinomycetota bacterium
TGGTCGAAGCGGGTGCCGGGGACGCTGAGGTCGTCGTGACTCAGGTTCTCAACATTGCCCATGTCGAGGGTGAGGAGTTCTTGGTCGATGGAACGATCACGGCGACTGCTTCGGGTCGGCCCGCCGTGGGCCGGTAGCCAGCGCTACTTGCGCCCGAATCCAAACAGGTTCTGGGCCACCTTGCGCATCTGGATCTCCTCGGAGCCCTCGGTGATGCGATAGCGCCGGTGATGCCGATAGATATGCTCGAACGGCATGTGCCTCGAGTAACCCACGCCGCCACAGGTTTGCATCGCGCGGTCGGCAGCATCGCACGCAAGACGGTTGGCGCGATAGTTGCACATGGCCACGAGGTGGGTGACCTCCATGTGGTGCTTCTGGTCGAGCATCGTGGCGGTATAGCGGATGAGCTGGCGCAACATGGCCGCCTCAGTGTGCAGCTCAACCAAGGGAAACTGAATACCTTGGTTGGTGCTCAGCTTCTTGCCCCAAGTGACACGACTGTTTGCATATGTAACTGCCTCATTGATGCAATACTGAGCGGCTCCCAGGGATGACGCCGCCTGACGGATGCGGTTCTCATGCACGAAGTGCTGGGCGAGCTCGAGGCCCCGCTCGAGCGGTCCGAACACCGCCTCGGGTCCGACGCGAACATCGGTGAGCGAAACCTCGGCGTGATCGGTGGGCATGTTGAAGGTCCACCAGAAGAACTCGACCTTGAAGCCTGCTACGTCCGTCGGGACGAGGAACGCGGTGATGCCTTTGGGGTCCCCCGGATTGCCACTTGTACGGGCGAAGATGATGTCGTGGGTTGCATGATGCAGGCCGCTGTTCCAGCGCTTCATGCCGTTGAGCACCCATTCATCGCCGTCGCGCACGGCGGTGGTCTCCATGTAGGTGGCGTCGCTGCCATGATTCGGCTCGGTGAGTCCGAACGCCAGTCGGCGTGTTCCATCGAGAAATCCCGGCATCCATTCGGCGATCTGTCCGGCAGTACCGAAGTCACGCATCATTAACACGGTCGGGAAGTTGCCGACGACGCTCGACTCGTTCTGCAGGTCGTTGTGCAGGCCGAGCCCTTTCGAGGCGAAGTGCTCGCGAATGATCGACATCTTCAGATTGCTGGCACCCTGACCTCCGAACTCGGTGGGAAGCGCCAATCGAAGCCATCCGGCGGCGTCGGCGCGTCGACGCATTTCGCGCAGGAGGTCCTCCCAGTCCTGCCGCGGTACACCGCCATTTTCGAAATCGGTCCTGGCGTACTCACGGCGATGATCGAAGAATCGGATGTTGTCGTCCTGATTCTCCAACGGTTTGATTTCGTGCTCGATGAAGTCGTCGAGTTGATCGAGCGTGGTCTGAATATCTGCGGGGATCTCGAAGTCCATTGCCGCAGGCTAGAACTCCGTAACGGTCATCGCCGCACGAAGTGAGCACAGCCCCCGCGGATACGATCGGCGGATGAGCCGCCGCCGACCCAAAGTGCACACGAATCAGAACGCGCCATCAAAGGTGGTTCTGATCTCCGGCGCCTCGAGCGGCATCGGGCAGGTGTGTGCGAACCGCTTGCACACCAACGGGTGGACCGTCGTCGGGTCCAGCCGTCGAGGCACAGCGGCAGGGTCATGGCAACCACTCGTGATGGACGTCGACAACGACGCCTCGGTCGCCGACGGTGTGGCGAAGGTGCTCGCTCAACACGGCCGACTCGACGCCGTCGTGGCCTGTGCCGGGTGGGGCCTCGCCGGTGCCGTCGAACGGACCCCGATCTGCACAGCGATCGAACAACTCGACACGAACTTTTGGGGTGCAGTGCGGTTGGTGCAGTCATCGTTGCCATCGATGCGTGCCCAGGGTGGTGGTCGGGTCGTGCTCGTGAGTTCGATCGGTGGCGTTCTTGGGATTCCGTTCCAGGCGTTCTACAGCGCCAGTAAGTTTGCAATGGAGGGCTTCGGGGAAGCGTTGGCGTACGAGGTCGGGCCGTTCGGGATCGATGTCACCTTGGTGCAGCCAGGTAACTTTCGGACTGGTTTCACGGACAGCCGCAAGCACATCGATTCATTGCCCGCAGACAACCCGTATGCAACGGCTGAGTCGAAGGCCGTGAAGCTCATGGAACACGACGAGACCAACGGTGCCGACCCCGAGATGGTGGCGGCAGCGATCGAGCGAGTTTTGAGCGCACGGCGGCCGCCGAGGCGAGTGTCAGTGGGAAAGCTCGACGAACGTGTGGGCATCATCGGCAAGCGTCTGCTTCCGTTTCGGCTGTTCGAACGCTCCGCGCGCAGCAGTCTCGGGGTCTGAAACCGATTCTCGTTGTCAATCAATCGCTGGGCCACGGCCGCGTTAGCCGAGTGCGAGACCGATCGGCGCCGTGTGACGCGGTGATACCAAGCGCGCGATTCCGAGCACGGCTGCAAACGCCAGACCCGATCCAACGGTGACGGCGCGCAGCGATGTGGCGTCGGCAATCGGCCCTTGGATGAACAAGCCGAGGGGATAGGCCGACCCGAGGATGAAGTTGTTCACCGCCATGGCCCTGCCGCGTAGTTCGGCCGGGGCGGACTGCTGGGTGATCGTTGAGAAGCTGGAGAGCGATGCCATGTAGGCGCCCCCGGTGAACGCAAGCGCGATCGCCGCGACCGCAATGTTCGGTGAGGCGCCGTAGATCACCAGGGCGGGCGCCAGCAGGCAGGTGGAGCCGACCATCGTGCGACGCAAGCCGAAGCGGTTGTTGAGCGCGCCCATGGACGCTCCTGCGATCACGGCACCGACCCCCTGCGCTGTGACCAGCAGCGACGTTCCGCCTTGCTTGGTGTGGAACACCTTGGTGGCCATCTGGGCGATGAAACCGATGAATGGTGCCGTGATGAACGTGACCGCGATCATCACGGGAACCATCGAGCGCACCGCGTCGTTGCCTTTTGCGAAGCGAACGCCATCGCGGATTGCGGCCAGGATCGGCCGCTTCGTGCGCGGGCTCGGTGGGACGCGGGCAATACTGATCGCGATGATCACCGCCAGAAAGCTGGCTGCGTTGCACCACAGTGCGGCCGGCACGCCCCCTGCCCAGATGGCGAGGCCAGCGGCCGACGGTCCGAGAATGCGTCCGAGGTTCCACTGCGTGCTGCTGAGGCCGATTGCGGCGACGAGATCCTCCTGCGGTACGAGATCTGGCAGTGTCGCCTGAAACGCTGGGAAACCAATCGCATTCGCACAACCGCCGGCAAGCGAGAACAACGCGAGCACGCCCGGCGTGGCGCTGCCGTTAGCCACCAGCAACGCCACCGATCCGGCGATGACCACGGCCACACTGTTCGTACAAATCATGATCGTGCGGCGGTGGAAGCGGTCGGCCCACGCACCAGCGAAGGGGCTGAGCAATGCAGTGGGGAGGAAGCC
>JAYTWP010000285.1:0-16857 GCA_043743395.1 Actinomycetota bacterium
GCGGTTCGCGCCTTGCGAGAACTGCTACGGTCCGTGCCTGTGGGCTTGCCCAGCGCTGCCCTGCTGCTCAAGCCATCAAAGGACATCGAACCATGACCTCACAGATCGTCGTCGGAGTGAACAATCAGGCAACGGCGCTCGCAGCGTTCACGCGAGCGATGCAGTTGGCCAAGATGACCGAAGCGGACCTCCACCTCGTCTACGCGATAGACGAGGCCGACCCAACTGCCGAGGCCACGGCCCGTCGCCATGCCGAAGGTCTGCTCGACTCGTTGAAGATGTCCTCGGCGTTTCCCGTGTCGGTTCACGCGATCGTTGGCAAACCACACGAAGCGATCTTGACCGTCGCCCGCGAGCAGAACGCCGATCTCATCGTGATCGGCAACAAAGGACTCACCCGACACGGTCGTTTCACCAAGGAGGCACCCGCTCAAGTGCTGCGCAATGCCACCTGCTCGGTGCTCCTCGTCGACACCACGTCGTCCTGAGCCCGCATCGGCATCGGCATCGACATACGAATCGAATGGTCATCCTTTCGGATCGGCCACTACCGTCTCACCCATGCCCACCAGCCACCCTGATGAGTTTGCCCCGAACGCGGACGAGCTCCTGGCAAACAATGGTCGCTACATCGAGCGATTCGATGATCACGACCTCGCGCTACGCCCGCGGCGTCGCCTCGCGATCGTTGCTTGCATGGATAGCCGTATGGACATCTTCGAAATGCTGGGTCTCGCACACGGAGATGCGCACATCATTCGCAATGCGGGTGGCGTGGTGACCGACGATGTCATTCGGTCGTTGGTGCTGTCGCAACGGCTGCTCGAGACACGCGAGATCATCCTGTTGCATCACACGGACTGCGGATTGCAGCGAGTGGTCGGTGACACACTGATGGAGGAAATCGAGGCTGAAACGGGCATCCGACCGTCCTGGTCGCTCGAGAGCTTCAAGGATCCGTTCCAAGACGTGCGCCAGTCGATCCGACGCCTCCAGGTGAGTCCGTTCGTGGCCCACAAAGACCACATCCGAGGATTCGTGTATCAAGTCGAAGATGGTCGTCTGGTGGAGACAACCATCTGATCCACCGACCTTCGAATTGAGTTGTCGCCAACGCTAGGCAGGCAACAACGTTGCGATCACCGGCACACCTGCGGGCAGCCCGGGAACAGCGTTGGCCGGCGTGTGAAACATCCACAGCGACATCACCTTCAACGCGCTCCAGTCACCATCGACGGAACGCAACGACGCCAGTTCGCCGTGCTTGCTCGTCTGACTCATCCGCACCATCTCCATCTTGATCGGTTCGGCGCCTGGAAAGCAGAACTCGACGAGGCCCGTAGATGGCATCGTTCCAGCGGGGAAACACACCGCCGCACCGCCGACCGAGATATCGATGAGCTCGCCCTGCACAGAGTCGATTTCGATCGGCGTGTGCACAGAAACGCGGTAGGCATTGCGCCGTGAGGTGGCGTAGTCGCTCGAACGAATTCGCCGGGCACCGATATAGAGCACGAATCCGGCCAGGCCGAGCCACACTCCTGAGGCCATAGTGGAGCCAGTACTCGTGCGCCACGGCACCCACCCGGCGATACCGGCCGATGCATATGCAAGTACCGCTGTGACTGTCGCGGCGAGTGCCCAGAGAACGCGTGGTGCTCGACCGATCGCTCGCTGATCGGCGCCCCCCTTTGGGGTGACTTCGAATTGCAACGTCTTTCGCGACAACAGCCACCACAGACAGGCCATGCCGACGGGTACACGAAAGATTCGTAGAGCAAAGGCCGTCGACCACTGAATCTGACCTCTCATTAGTCGCTTTGCGCCCCAGAGTCGAACCGTGAACATTGCCGTAAACGCAGCGGCGAACGCGAGCGGTCCAGCGGTGGACGTCTCGGCTCCCGATGCCATGACGGCGATCGGAACAGCGAACGCCACCAGGGTGGCGATACCTTCGAGCCACCACAGTGTGCCGTTGATGTACTCGTAGAACGTACGCCAGGTCATCCATTTCTTGGCCGACCAGAGCCGCTCGTGAACGAGGATCTGCATCGCTCCCATCCCCCATCGCCGGCGCTGCAACAGATACTGGTCAGGGGTTGCAGGCGCAAGGCCGACTGCGAGCGTCTGATGATGATACACAGTTCGCCAGCCGGCGCGAATGAGCTTGAGCGTGGTGTGCATGTCCTCGGTGATGGTCTCGGTCGCTACACCACCGATCTCGCGCAGTGCTTTCACTCGGAGCAACGACGTCGACCCACACCAAAAGGGGCCGCTACCGGCCTGATGACGCGAGGGCATCAAGACGTTGAAGAACAAACCCTGCTCGCCGGTGTAGCCATCATCGTCGAATGCGCCGGCGTTGTAGAAAGCCTGCGGGCCCTGCACCAGCGCAATACCTTCGTCTTCGAACCAACCCAGTGTTGCCGTGAGGAAGCTCGGAAGCGGCACGTGATCGCAGTCCAACACCGCAATGATGTCAATTGCGGCGGCGCCCTCGAACTCCTCGGCCTCCATGATGTCGAGGGCATGGTTCATGTTGCCTGCCTTCGCATGATCGTGCACCATGCGCGCCACATACCGCGCGCCGTACTGCGCGCACATTTCCGCAACCCACGGCCGCTGTCCATCGTCGAGGACCCATGTCTCGTGTTCAGGTTGCAACGCACACGCCGCGGCAATCGTGGGTGCGATCACGGCGGCTGGTTCGTTATAGGTAGGGATGAGAACGGCAACGCGCATGCCCGTGGGGAGCTCCGCAACCGGCTCTGGTGCAACGGCGTCGATGCTCCACAACGTGGCCGCCTTCAGTATCAATCCGATCAAGGGAAGCGCTTCGAACGTCACGAGCAGTAACGCGACCGACCTGTTCCATCCCCCCGTTGGCAACGTGTATGTGATGCGCCAAAAGAGGTACCCGAGCAGTGCGAGCACGGCTGCGATTCCTCCCACGTGGGCGAGCCGGCGAGAACGGTTTGACTCGGGCGACGGGCGACCCATCTGCGTGGCCCACGCCGAAAACGGCAATGCGGCCGCTGGTGCGGCGGACTGAGGGGCGTTCTTTTCGAAGTGGCCTTCGACCAGAGGCCAGAAATCATCGTTGTACAGAACTGTGGATTGGCTCATACCTCTTCATCGGCTTGAGAACGTCTTGACTTAACCTTCAACGCCAAGAAGCCGATGCGCGGTCAGATTGTTCAACGGAGCCAGTCGACGATGATCGCAGCAAGCTGTTCGCCGACGTCTTCCTGAATGAAGTGGCCCGCTGGCGAGAACGTCTGGTGAGGTTGACCGGATGCGCCGGGTATGCGGTCTACGAACCCTGATTGATAGCCGCCGAGCACGGCATCACCCGGTGCCCACAGGGTGAGCACCGGTTTCGTCCACGACTCGAGCACACGCCAAGCCGAGCGATTGGCCGGCACCGAAACATCGTCGGGGCTGGTGGGCACGAGCAACGGGAACTCCAGCGGACCAGCCATATAGGTCGCATCTGGAAATGGAGCCCGATACGCGTGCAATTCGGCATCGGTCAGCTCACGGGCAAGCGTGGACATCTGCAGAATCCAACCACAATCCATCTCAGCCATCTGCTGCGAGGCGTGTTGCCAGCGCATGAAGCCCTCGCTCATCGCCGAACCGTCGGGTAGTGCAGTGTTGGCGATGATCAGACGCCCGAACCATCCGGGATTCTCGGCCGCCATGCGCAGGCCGATGAGCCCACCCCAGTCTTGGCAGAACAGCGTGAGGTCCTCAGTGGCCATCGCGCGCACGAATTCAGTCATCCACTGCACGTGCCGTTGGTACGTATACACCCTGCGATCGACGGGCTTATCTGATCGCCCGAACCCGATCAGATCGGGAACGATCACACGCAGTCCCGCCCCGATGAGTCCGGGCAGCATTCGCCGATATAGGTATCCCCACGTCGGTTCGCCGTGCAACAACAGCAACGTGGACGCATCGGTCGGACCTTCGTCTACGTAGGCCATACGCAGCCCATCGACCTCGACGTACTTCGGCGCGTACGGCCAATCGACCAAATCGACGAATCGATCGTCGGGCGTACGCACATACGCCACGCCGTCTGGTGAGTTGATGTCCATGGGCGCGGATGCTAACAGTCACCTGAAACGGCGTCGCCAGCCTTGCGGACCCGTCTCGGCCGACGTCATCGGTCTGATCGCAGCTCCGCCTCAGGTTCGGTGCGGCTGCGAACGCGACCGATAACGGGCGACGGCGCGGGCGCGTCGTGGCCACGCAGGAAGAGTCGGACAGCATTCACGGCGTCGCGAGGGCTGGCCCGGAAATCATTGAGCGCGAGCAGCCAGGCGGCGACGCTGACACATGCCGCGACAATTCCGATACCGAGACCTCGACCACCATTCACCTTGTTTCCTGCAAAGATCATCGCCGCGTTCGATGAGATGAGCACGATCATCGTGATCAGGATGGTGGCTGACTCGAACTGCGTGGTGTGCTTGTCGAGATACACGTCGCGGTGTTCACCGACGCCTGGTGTGTGACGCTGGATCATGCGAAGGGGTGACGTCACGCTACGTGCCGCGAGCGGCGCCCAAAATGCGTACGCCAACGCAACGAGGAAGACGTATCGATAGGGAAACCCTCCGACAAACTTTCCACCGCTGGGATCCTCGCGAATCGCTTGATCAACAAGACCGGAAGCCGCAAGCGTGACCACCGTGGTCGCGATCAGGAGCAGCAACGCTTTGCTGTAGCGCAATACCACCGTGCGGATAGCAAGGACATGACGGGCCATCAGCGCCTCGGTTCGAGCAACATCTCTGGCCAGCGTGCGATCACGGTTCAGGCCTGCGAGCCTGAAGGCTTGGCGCACGCGCTCGTTATCACCGCCAACACCTTCGTCAGCGATGATGCCCCACACTTCATACGTCCGCGTGTCGAAACGGTCTCGCCATCCGTCGTCGTGGATGCTATGAGGTACGAGCAGACCACGTGTCCATTCGTCTTCTCGACCCTCGGCGATGAGCTTCTTCGTCTTGGGGCTGAGTTCGTCGTTGTTGAACCCGAGACCCGGGATGATGAACCGCGGATTGAACACGACTCGCCGCGGGGCGTCGGTCCCCATGGGGTGCGCACCGAAGGTGTTGCTCGTGAAGTAGAAGCCGAGAAGGTCGCCAACGAGGAGGTAGACGACGGGCACCGGCAACAAGACAACGAGTGTGGCTGAGACCCCGATCGCGACCGTGGGAATCCAGTGTTGATGTGAGTCGTACGACGCGATGATGACCGTCATCATCTTCGGGAACGCGTCACGCAAGAAGAGTGGGAGCAGCAAGATGAGCGCCGAACCTCCCAGCAGCGCTTGTGCCACGCGGTGCACTGTTGAAAGGCGCACCTCGGATCGCTGTAAGAAGGCGCGCATAGCGCTGCGCGATTCCTCGTCGCTGATGAGTAATTCGTCGTCGTTGGGGATATCGGAGTTCATCGGGACACCTGGCTGTGCAGATCTGCGAGCAGGTTTCGTGTCTCGGTGAGCGACCTGATGAGCAACTGCTTTGCCACGCTGAGCAGTTCTGCGATCAGCGGATCTTTGATCGAATAGAACACCAATTGCCCTTCCTTACGGCTCGTGACAAGTCCGGCGCGGCGCAGTACGCCGAGTTGCTGAGAGAGGTGAGACAGCTCGATCCCGATTGCAGGTTGCATCTCACCAACCGACCGTTCGCCGAGCGTCAGCGTCTCAAGGATTCGGATGCGCGCCGGGTGCGAGAGTGCCCGAAACATCTCGGCTTTCAGCTCGCTGATCGGCAAGACCGCCTGGCGTTCGACGCGATCATGCCGGGAGGACTTATCTGCCAATACCATCAACAACGAAAGTTACTAGAGTTGCAGCTTCACCGGTGTGCACTCAGGCAGGAGCAAGCATCGGTGCCTCGGGAAGCAGGTGGACGTGCCCAAGCGCACGGATCGCAAAGGCGCGAGCGAGGCTGCGCGCACGAGCAACGACATCGACGTTGAGATCGACGGCCCGGAGCCGGTCGAGTGCGTCGAGAAAGATACGGTCTCCCGAACCAATCACAACGCGGTCATACCGACGACTGCTCGCAGCCCAATCTGCTTCCTCGAGCAGGGCCATATCGGCGCCATCTGCGCCAGCCCTGCGACGGTGACATGCGGTGGGCCATGCCGCCTCAACCACGAACACGTGCTTGGGGCTGCAACCCGTTGCGATGACGACGTGATCGCCTTCGCGGAACTGTGCCACGCGACGGTAATCATCGAACAACAAATGAACACATGTGGGGTCCGTAGTGCGTGGGTCGCCAAGGAGATTGTCGACATCGACAAGATGTAGCGCCCGACCGGACGGTCCGGCGCCCCTGCCATCGACGCCATCGGGCTTCTGGCTGCCGCCTGTGCGAACAAGCTCGTTGGGAGAGAGCAGCCGACGCATGCTGGGATGGTTCGGGCTGGGCCGGCTGGAGATGGGCTGGCTGGAGATGGGCTGGCTGAAACGGGAATGGCTCTGACTGCTCATGGTGATCCTCTCGACCAGAACAGAGTGCGCCACGGGTGTAACAGAGAAAGCCGCCGCTCGTCGCAAACGAGACCAACTTGCTAGCTGTGATCGTGATGCCCACGATGCGACCTGACCGGCAGCGGGCCCGGCAAGCAATCGTCCTGGTGCGTCGCGCAGGGCTCGCACTCGAGTTCGAGCGTTGCGTGCCCAATGGAGAACTGGCGTGCGAGGCGAAGCTTCACCCTCTCCCCCGCAACTTGAGCTTCCTCCAATGTTGGATGGCCCTCGAGCACGACGTGGGCCGACATTGCGCTCACGGCGCTGGAGAGACTCCAGATGTGTAGATCGTGCATGCTCTCAACGCCGGCTTCATCGGTGACAGCAGAGCCGAGTGCATGTTGATATCACCCGAGCGGTCGTTGAGCAACAGCGCCGCCAACCCGTTTGCGAACAAGGCCACGCTAGCCACCACCACGACCAGTAGAGCTTCGACATGAGTTGGATGAGCAAGCCGCCGGGCGCCCTCCACCACAATGAATGCGGCTGCAACGAGGATGAGCGCGGCGTTGGCCTGTGCCGCCAATATTCCAGAACGGTGATAGCCAAACGACTGCTTGGTATTGGGAGTGCGGCGCACCAACTGAACAGCCCACATCGACAGCGTGAGCGCGCCGACGTCTGTGAGGTTGTGCCCTGCATCTGCGAGCAAACCCAAAGAGTGCGCCCTGAAGCCGAACACCACTTGCAGCGCGATGATGGCAGCGTTCAACAACAACGCAATCGCGAGACGCTTCGACTGGCTCACCGCTCGAACTCAACAGGACCGCCGACGGCCGACAGCTGCGGTAATCAGCGTTGCTGGAGCAAGGCCCTGAGTCTGGAATCCGCCTTTGGTCGAGCGCCGATTTGCTCGATCACCCACGCCGATATCCGCGTCGCAAAGCGCGCCGCGTCGAGCGCGGAACCATGCTCGAGGTAGTGCGCAAGGAACGCGCCAGCGAACGAATCACCTGCGCCGGTCGCATCGACGAGATTATTCGTCGCGGGTGGAATGTGTGTGTCGATGCCATCTTGATGCACAAAGGATCCATCGGCATCAAGTTTGAGCACCACGAGCGCAGCGGGATACAACATGGTGAGTTGCTTGGCAATCTCGGCTGGCTCGGTGAGGCCGGTGAGAATCGACCCTTCCTCGTAGTTGGGAAGGAGGATGTCGATACCCAGGTCCTGCGAATTCTTCAAGAACTGGGCCACGCCCATCTGCTCGATCATTTGGAAGGAACCTGGGTCGAACGACAACGTCGCGCCAGCGCCCTTTGCGATCTGAGCGGCGGTGCGTGCTGCTGAACGGGGCGGATCGGTGAAGAACGACCACGCCGTGAGGTGCAGATGCCGAGCGCCCACGATGATGGCTCTGGGCAACTCGGACGACAGCAGGTAGAAGTCGGCGCCCCGACCCGACACCATCGACCGCTCGCCGGTGTGATCGACGAACACCGCAACCGATCCGGTGAGGTGGGCGTCGGTCTCCACCAAGTAGGCCCTCACCTTCTCCTGCTCGAGATCCTCTTGGGCAAGTTGCCCGAACCGATCACGGCCGATCTTGCCGACGAAGGACGTCTCCATGCCGCTGCGACTGGCCCACACCGCGACATTTGCCGCGCTTCCTCCGGGCGTGAGCATCACCTCGCCAAAGGTGTCGCCGCCCTTCTTGAGTTCGGTGTTGGTCTGGATGAGTACGTCCCAGGCGAAGTCACCGAGCACGCACATTGATGTCGCCACGGACGAGACGCTAGTTGGCCCACGACAGACTTGGGTCAGCGCGTTGTCATCACGGCCACAGCGCATAATGGTGGTCCATGACATCGATCCCACCCATGAGTGCCAGCTACGCCGAAGCACGTTCGGCCTTTCTCGCAGCAGCGGCGGCCGCTGGGGCACGCATCGAGCACCACCCGCACCCGCTACAAGGACCCGATGGCGAGGAGCTCGCGGTCGACGTCGCCGAACTCGGCCCGAGTGACGCGACCGAGGTCGTCGTCGTGTTGTCTGCCACGCACGGAGTCGAGGGCTACTGCGGATCCGCGTTGCAGCGTCACTGGCTTGAGCAGCACGCTGACCAGCGACCGGCCGGTGTCGGCTTGATCATGGTGCATGCCCTCAACCCGTTCGGGTTCGCATGGGTGCGCCGCGTCAACGAGGACAACGTCGACCTCAACCGCAACTTCATCGACTGGTCCCAGCCTCCGCCGGCCACGCCTGAGTACGACCGCATTGCCAATCTCGTGGTTCCTGATGAGTGGACCGAAGCTGAGCAAGCACGCACGTTCGGTGCGCTCCTCGAGTACGTGAATGTTGTCGGTCTCGAGCGCATGCAGGCAATCGTGAGCGGCGGTCAGTTCAGCGACCCAACGGGTGTCTTCTACGGCGGCACCGGACCAGTGTGGTCGCACCAGTGGCTCCGGTCGTGGGGGTCGACACGTCTCGCGAACGTCACGCGCCTCACCATCATCGATGTGCACACGGGTCTTGGTCCTTCGGGTTACGGCGAGCTCATCGGCAGCGAAGCATCGGACAGTGCAGACCACCAGCGCGCGGTCCGACTGTGGGGCGACGTGCGCTCGATGTTCGATGGCGACAGCGTCTCGGCCGTGATCACGGGCGATTGGCTGAGCGTCGCGCAAGACCTTGCGCCGCGCGCGACCATCGCTGCGGCGGCGCTCGAATTCGGCACTGTCGACCCCATCACCGTGCTGCAGGCCCTACGCGCCGACGCTTGGCTGCATGCCCATGGCGACCCGAAAGGGTCGGACGCGCCTGCCATTCGGGCTCAGGTGCGCGCGGTGTTTGCCGACGACGCGCCGGAGTGGATCGCCGCAGTGTGGACGCGTTTCGCGGACGTACTGCGTGCCGCACTCGCAGACCTGGCCGACACGACAACCATCGGCGCGTGACAGCGGACGGTTTCCTTTTTGGTCAGCCGCCGTCCTCGTACTCGAACTCCTGCACGCCCGGCGCACGATCGAAATAGTCGCCGGCCTCCGCAACCCACCACGCCTTCACGGTGCGCAGACCTGTTGGTTGATCAAGCGTTCCGGCGGCGATGCACAGCTTGTCGAGGTTCGCCTTCGCCCGCCAAAAGAGCGACGATCCGCACACATTGCAGAACCCGTACTCCACCGTGTCGTCGGGCTGATACCAACGCAGAGTGTCATCGCATTCGAAGGTCACGTGCTCGGGTCGAGCCGATGTCGCTGCCATGTGATGACCAGTGAACCGCCGACATCGAGAGCAGTGGCAGTTGAGAACATCGCGTAGAGCGCCATCGACGCGGTACTTGACCCCACCGCACTCACAACGTCCTGTCGCCATGTTGCACCTCCTTGCAGAAACCATATTGCGTCCGGCCGGTCGGCACACGCCACGGGCAGCGAGCCAGAATTGGGGCAATGTAACATCGCCGACAATCGCCGCCACCACACGGTATAACCCACCGCGCTACGGCACCCAACAGGAGAGCAGTATGCACATCGCATGGACACCCGATCAGCCTGGCAGCACCTCATGATTCGCCGGGTCGGTGGAAATCTCGCGCTGCTCGTGGAGGGCGCACCGCAGGCAAGCGTGCAACTCGAACGAGATGGCTACACCGTGCTGCGCGGTGCGATGTCTCCCACCGAGATCGAGGCACTGACGGCCGAGATCATGCACGCGTTCGCGGAGCTGCCTCCCGAACGTAATCGGACCGACCGCGATGAGTTTCGCTACTCGATGTTGAACTACGGGCCCGCATCGCAGGCAGCCGTTGGCCATCGAAAAATTTTGGAAGCGATCGAGCCGCTGCTCGGCGGCGACTGCCACGTCATCGCAAATACGGCCTGGTGGAACCCACCGGAATTCGCCGGTGGTCCGTGGCATTGCGATGCCGGCCCGCACGTGCCTCGACCACCCGATGTGCGATGGGACGACCGGATCCCCTACCCAATCTTCGCGATCGGCGCGCACTTGCTCCTCAAGGACTGCACACGCGCTGACGGCCCGACTGCGGTCATACCGGGTAGCCACCGATCGGGACGGCTGGCGCCGCTGAGCCGCATCAACGACCCCGAACTCACCTACGACGGTCGCTCGCCTGTGTTGCTCGAAGGACTCGCGGGCGATGTTGCACTGTTCGCATCAGATGCATGGCACCGGGGCACGCCTGCCGACGGCGGTAACGGTCGATTGTTCTTGCAAGTGCACTACGGCCGACGCGACATCGCTCAGCGGATCGTCACCACCGATTCCGTGAACCAACTCACTCCTTCGGCAATTGCCCGTGCGGTGACGCCACGAGACAAGACCATCGTGGGTCTCCACGACCCGTACTTCTACGACGGCTGATCGGCGATGTGCTTCCAGCGTGGCCGTGGGCTCATCAGCTCGATGCGGGCTCCATCTGGATCAGACAGGAACACGAGATCGATGCCGAGGTTCGCACGCGTACTCTCGATGATCGTGCCGCCCAATGTCACGAGCGACGGCGCGGTGACATCAACGTCGTCTACGTAGAACGACAGGTGGGTGAACCCAAGCTGACCGCGGCTGTTCGACGGTGTGCCGTGCACGAGGGGTGTTTCGTAACTCAGCAACTCGATCTTCATGGGTCCGAGAACAATGAACTGTGATGTCGCCGCGACAGGCGCCTGCACCTCGAGACTTCGGGCGAGATCAGGCAGCATCGCGCTCTCGAGGGTGTAGCCCTCGACGCGTTCAAACCCGAGGCCGTCGCAATAGAATCGCAACGAGCGTTCGAGGTCGGTGACACACAATCCAATGTGCGACGGCGCTGGCTTCACAGACACATCCATCATGGTGGCCTTTCGGTTTTGCGCTAGACGAGCGCTGTTATGTCGATGCGATACAACTCGGCCACGTTGCCCGACAAGATCGCAACCGTTTGCTCATGACTCAGCTGCTTGGTGTGTTCGGCCAGCATCTCCTGGCTCCACGGCCATGTCGAATCAGAGTGCGGGAAATCATTCGCCCAGAGCAAGTGCTTCCAGTTCATGTCGTCGGCCTGCTTGAACGCCGACCAATCATCTTGGAACGTGACGTAGATGTTGTCGGCAAAATACTCACTGGGCAGTTTTGACAGCTCTTGTCCTGCTGGCAGCCAGAAGCGGTGGCGTTTGTACGCGTGATCCATGCGATACATGAAGTGCGGTACCCAGCCAGCGTCGGCCTCCGCGCAGACGATACGCAAATTGGGGTGACGCTCGAACACGCCACCCATCACCAGCATTGCCATCACATCTTGACAACCGCGCACGATGGAGAGGAATTGCGCCATCTTGGGTCCGCGTGTCTTCCCAGCAGCCATGGTGAGAATGTGGAACGACAACGGAAGCTCGAGAGAGATAGCCGCCTCCCAGAACTCGTCATAGATGGTCGAGTCATAATCCTCGACGCCGGGGACGCCGGGCAACATCACTCCGCGCAGGCCGAGATCCTTGATCGACTGCAGGTCGGCGATTGCCTCGTCGGGCGAACGCATCGCTGTCTGGCCGAGTCCGAGCAAGCGTTGCGGACGCGCCGCGCAGAACGCGGCGAGCCATCTGTTGTACGCCTGAAAGCAGGCGTGCTTGTAATCGAGGTCGCTGTGGTTGCAGAGCACCATCCCGATGCTGGGATAGATGACCTCTGCGGCCACGCCGTCTCGGTCTTGGTCGGCCATGCGCGCCACCGGATCCCAACCGCCACGATGCAGATCTTTGAAACGCGCCCCCATCGATTTGATTTCTTCCGGGCGCTTACCGGCTGCAGCGGCGGTAGAGAGTGAGAGTGGGCGCGACATGCCATCGACCATGAAGACCTCGCCGAGCTTTTCCCCGCCGTCCACGAGGCGGGGCGCCCGGTCGCGAAACGCAGGGTCGATGAAGTCGACATACGTTTCCGGAGGTTCGGTGATGTGCGAGTCGGCCGAGATGATCGGCTCGGCGAGTCCCAATGCGTTCACGGTGTGCTCCCTCGAACAAGGCGGCCGGGCAAGGCACCCGTGGCCTCACCACTCGAATACGTCTCCACGCCTGCCACGAAAGTGTGCCGGTATCCGTCGACTTTTTGCAGGAACCGCTTGCCGCCCGCAGGAAGATCGAACGACAGTTGCGGCGCATGAAGCTGCAAGTGATCGAAGTCGATGACATTGATGTCCGCTCGATAGCCCTCGGCGAGCAGCCCTCGATCGAGAAGTCCAACGGTCTCGGCGGTCGCGCGCGTCTGACGGCTCACCAGCCACGGCAGCTCAAACTTGGGGCCGCGGGTGCGATCGCGCCCCCAATGGGCGAGCAGCGTTGTGGGGAAACTGCCGTCGCAGATCGTGCCCACGTGTGCGCCACCGTCGCTGAGACCCGGCACGGCGTTCGGGTGAGCAAGCATCTCGCCAACGACATCAAGATTGCCAGCGCCGTAGTTGAGCACCGGCACGTAGAGCAGGGCCGTGCCGCCGTCGGCGAGCAACAGGTCGTAGAGCATCTCTGTAGACGAGCAGCCAGCACGAGCAGCAAACGCGCTCACCGTGGCCTGCGCATCAGGCTCGTAGTTCGGATCGGCACCGAGTACGAAGATGTGCGATGCATCACCAACGATCGGCAGGCAGTGCTGCGTGTATTCGGAGATGATTGCGGCTCGCGTATCCGCCTCGCCAAGACGCGACACGAGAGCGCTGAGCGAGAGCGTCCCAAGTGCTTTGAAGCTGGGGCAACCGCGCAATGGATTGACGGTTGCCTGAAGACCGACGAGTACACCAATCGCGCGCGCCGCCACCTGGGCACGCATCTGCAAGCCCTGCGCATTCGCCTCAGTCAACGCATCGAGCACCCGACGGTATTGCTGCGAGCTACGACCTGCCTGCGCGAGCGAGATCGACAGCGGACGACCCGAGACCCGCATCATCATCCGCATCGTTTCCAACTCGTGCTCGAAGTCGACGAGGTCAGACACGACCTGGAGCACTCCGGCCCCCGTGCGGCCGATCGCCTCCGCAATCCCAACGAGCTCTTCGCGGGCCGCGGTGAGTGTTGGAGTTGGCTCGCCACGGCTTGTGCGGTGATTCAGTGTGCGCGATGTACTGAAACCCAGTGCGCCGGCGCGCATAGCATCGGCAGCGATCCGACCCATCTCGGCAATCTCAGTTGCGGAGGCAGGCTCACGGTTCGCGCCGCGCTCGCCCATGACGTACAGGCGCACGGCACCATGTGGAACCTGCGCCGCGATATCAACGTCGTGAGGTCGACGTTCGACTTCATCGAGGTAGTCCGCAAAGCTCTCCCACTGCCAACTCAGCCCCTCGTGCAACGCGGCCCCGGGGATGTCCTCGACACCTTCCATCAACTCGATCAGGCGGCCGCGGTCGCCAACCCGCACGGGAGCAAAACCAACGCCACAGTTACCCATCACGATCGTGGTCACACCATGCCAAGCGGACGGCGCCAGGTGGCTGTCCCACGTTGCCTGGCCGTCGTAGTGGGTGTGAATATCGACGAACCCAGGCGTCACGATCGCGCCGTCGGCGTCGATAATGCGCTTCGCTGAGCCATCGACGGCACCCATCTGCACGACCACACCGTCGCGCACCGCGACATCCGCGGTCCGACCCGGCGTACCCGAACCGTCGAGCACGTGGCCGCCACGGACAATGAGATCGAACTGCGTCATACGCCCTCCTGCAGGTGCGGTGTGCACTGCAACTTACCCATTACCCCTGTTCGACGCGCAGCGCGGGCAGGACCTGCGCGGTAAACCTGATCGAAGCAGCACGGGCCTCCGTGCGATCTGCTCCCATCGTTGGCCCGCTGATCACGAACCGGTCGACGCCGAGCTCGGCCAATTCGCGGAACCTCGATACGCATGCTTCGGGCGACCCGACGATGCCGAACCGATCGATGAACTCCGCGGTGAGTTGCGACGTCTGAGCCGAACCAACCTCGGTGTGGTGGGTCATGTCGTAAGCGTCGTGCAGGTCGGACAGAACTTTGTGCTGATCTGAGTTCACCGGCGTGCGCACCGCACCGTCCATCACCGAGAACCGCGCGAAAGTGGCGAGTCCACCAGCGATCAACGTGCGCGCAACCGAGATGTCGGGATTACACACTGCATTGATGTAGGCGCCGATTGGCATCGCCAGCGGTTCGAGTCCAGCTCGTTCGCGGACGCTGCGCACATGGTCGATTGCCCAGGCGACACGTGCGGGATCGGCACCAACCGCGAGCATCACGCGGTCTGAATGGAGCGCAGCCAAAGCGAGCACGCGTGGACCCGTGGCCGCGACTTCGACGGGCACGGGAGCAAGGTTTCGAGGCAGCCACGAGAGGCGGCTGGTACTCGGCGCATCGGCAAGCCCGAGAGTCTCGACGGCGCGCACACCGCTGACCATGTACCGCTGCAGCTCGGCGAAGGGGACGTCGTGTCCTTGGAGGAACGCCCGCACAGCGCGCACATAGTGCTCGAGATGCTCAGCAGGAACGGGCGCAGAACCGAGATGCGCAAGTGCAGAGTCACCACGCCCTACTCCCAATACTGCACGGCCACCCGACGCGATATGCACGCTGGCGATTGCCGCGGCAGTCGCGGCCGGATGACGTGTGGCTGGATTCGTGACACCGGGACCAAGGCGAAGGCGTTCCGTGGCCCTCGCCGCGAGGGCCAGCCCAACGTAGGGGTCGCCGGCGAGATTCTGCGAATCAACCACCAGCATGCCGTCCCAGCCAGCCGCCTCGGCGCGTTCAGCGACGCGCTCAGCAACAGATGGTGCCGCCACACCCATCGTCCACATTTCGATCGGTGCTCGTGCCCCCACGTGCGCAGACTACGCGCCGTTTGGGGGCACGAGCGACGACATCAGAAGACGTAACCGATGACGTCAATCACAAAGTGCGTGGCCCCGCCACCAGACGACACCTTGACCTTGGCGAATCCGTCGACGGCAACTGTGGTATCAGCACCGGTGATTGCCTGGGGCTTGTCCCAGTTCACATTCGAGGTCTTCGGTTCCGCCGAGAGGGCGTTCGAGTAGATCTTGAGGAATCCGGGAACTCCGGTGTCGGTCACTGTGAGACGGACCATTGCAGCAATCGCGCCCGGGGGCACCGCTACCTTGAGCGCCCCGAGGGAGTCCAGGCCGTATTCAAGACTGACGGTACGCGTCGTCAAACCGGGAAGGATTCCGTCTGTGCTCGTGCGGGAGTCATAGGCACGCAGAGGCTCATTGAGGATCTGCGTTGTTCCCGACTTCGTGGCCGCTGACGAGAGCTGGCCGCGAATCGCACCACCGGCGAAGTCGGCGTTGTGAACATTGACGTAGAAGCCGGCTGGATTGGCCACGATGCCTGCAGCCTCACCCGGTGTGATGGTTGCACACGTTGCCGACGTCGGCGTTGGTGCGGTCAAAGGAACCAAGATCGCACCGGCGGCGCCAGCGGCACCTGTATGGATGTGTGCCGCGGTTGCCGTGGTGATGTTGGCGACCCGAAGGTCGACACACACTTCACCGGTCACCGCATTGATGGTCACTGCTGCTGTCCCGATGCCGTCGGGATCGCCAACAGTGGGGAACTCGTTGGCACCAGTGAGCTGAGCAATGTACGGATGCGCTGTTGCTGCTGCCGCTGCGCCAGTACCCACGGTGTCACGAGCATTGCCGTGTGCGAGCGTGGGGACCAGAATCGCGACGCCTGCAGCGCCGATGAACAGACCAGCCAGAATTGGTTTCGTCCCTGGCTTGGCATTGAGCTTTAACTTTTGATTCATTTCGGACCTCCTGAATAGGCCCGCCCAAGAAAGAAACTAGTGGGGATCTCGGTCAGTTACTTCGCGGGGCGACGCACGTCACCTCGCGCCGCTGATGACGCGTCTCGACGCTCGCTGCACTTTGGGAACGGGTGTCCGGTGATGCGTGCGATTGTGAATTTCTCCTGATACCATCGACGTGCTGTTCAGAGGAACAGATCACACGTGAGTAGCTGAGCATCCCATAACTGGGCGCAGGCAAGTTGCTGCGAACGTGTGCCGCCCATAAGGAGCTACAACGTGTCCCAATCATTTGCAGATCTTGGCGTCCCCGCGCGCCTGGTCGAAGCACTCGCCGCTGACGGCATCACTGAACCGTTCCCGGTTCAGGCCATCACCCTTCCTGACGCCCTCGCAGGCAAAGACCTCTGCGGCCGGGCCCCTACCGGCTCCGGCAAGACACTCGGTTTCGGAATCCCGATGATGGTACGCATCGGTCAGGCCGCACCGCACCGCCCCACCGGCCTCGTCCTCGTGCCGACGCGCGAACTCGCCGAGCAAGTGCAGAAGGTGTTCGTCACCCTCGG
>JAYTWP010000286.1:0-2437 GCA_043743395.1 Actinomycetota bacterium
ATCGTGTTTGTGCTGATGGGGCGCGCTCACGCTCAGTTCGCGTCGCTGATGCACGAGGCCGCTCATCGGTTGCTGTTCAAGAACCGCCGGCTGAATGACACCGTCGGACGATGGCTACTCGGCTATCCGGGCTTCACGACCACCGAGGGTTATCGGCGCGTACACATGGCCCATCACCGCGAGGAGTTCGGCCCCGAGGAGCCCGACATCGCCCTCTATGCGAACTATCCGGTGCCGGCTGCATCGTTGCGCCGCAAGCTGATGCGTGATGCCACCGGCCGCACCGGCGTGAGGCTCTTACGTCAACAACTCCGCGGGCTGAACGCACCCGACCTTGTGGTGCGCCGCACGCAGTGGAAGATCTGGAGCCTGCAACTCGCGCTGTTCGCGGCCGGAATCATCGGGGGGGTCTGGTGGATTTACCCACTCTTTTGGTTGCTTTCCTACCTGACCGTGTGGCGGGTGATCAACCGTTTGCGCTCGATTGCCGAGCACGGCGGGATGATGGCCTCGAAAGACCGCCGCATCACCACGCATTCAGTGCATCAGCACGCGCTCGCACGGTTCATGCTGGTGCCGTACAACATCGGCTGGCACCTCGCCCATCACGTGGATTCGGGTGTGCCGTTGCGTAACTTGCCGCGCTTTCACGAAGCCCTGCGCGAGGCAGGCTATGTGGACGACACGCTGGAGTACCGCAGTTATCCGGCGCTGTGGAAGGCCCTGCAAACAACGGTGTAAGTCCTAGATTGCCGGTGCCGGCGACGACCGCAGCTCGCCCGTAGCTCGCCCGTAGCTCGTTGATTTATGCTGCCGGGCGACAACCGCAGCTCGCCCGTAGCTCGTTGATTGGCGCGGCGGCTCCCGTTCGCCGAAAGGGGCGCCGTAGCAGGGTCTTGCCATTTCTCCTACGCACGTAGTGTTAATCGAACGGCCACCTGCGTAGACTTCCCTTCGTGAGCGAACTCTTTCGCATAGAAGACCTGCATGCCAAGCCTGTGGAAGGCGATACCCAGATCCTGCGGGGCGTGTCGCTCATCGTTCAAGAGGGCGAAGTGCACGCCATTATGGGACCCAACGGCAGCGGCAAGAGCACACTCGCCAGCACGCTGCTCGCATCCCCCGAGTACGAGGTCACGAGCGGTCGCATCATCTTCCGTGGCGACGATGTCACCGAGTGGCCAACCAACGTGCGCGCCAAGGCAGGCATGTTCTTGGGGTTCCAGTACCCGCAGGAGATTCCCGGTGTCTCGGTGATTCAGTTCCTGCGTCAGGCGCTGAGTGCCCGCAAGGGACTCGATCTGTCGGTGCTCGAACTGCGCTTGGCCACGATGGATTGGATGAAGCGCCTCGGCATGGATTCCAGCTTTGTCGATCGTTACCTCAACGAGGGTTTCAGTGGCGGCGAGAAGAAGCGCAACGAGATCATGCAGATGGCCATTCTCGAACCCGAGTTGGCAATCCTGGACGAAACAGACTCCGGACTCGATATCGATGCGTTGCGCATCGTCGCCCGTGGCATTCGTGAAGTGAAGGTCGATCGTCCTACGCTCGGCATCGTGCTCATCACGCACTACCAGCGCCTCCTCAACGAGTTGCAGCCTGATCGAGTGCACATCCTCATCGACGGCCGCATCGTCGCGTCCGGCGGTATGGAACTGGCCGAAAAGCTCGAGGCCGACGGATACGAATCCTTCCGGAGCTAACGCATGAGCTTGAACGGCGCCCTCGTCCGCAAGGACTTCCCCATCTTCGAACGACTCATCGATGGCGAGCCGATTGTGTACCTCGACTCCGCCAATACGTCGCAGAAACCGCGCCAGGTCATCGACGCGATGAGCACGTTCATGGAGACGTCGTACGCGCCCACCAATCGCAGCGCGTACCGTCTTGCCGCTGAAGCGACGGATGCGTTCGAGGGTGCCCGCGCCAAGGTCGCGCGTTTCATCAACGCTCACTCCACCAATGAGATCATCTTCACCAAAAACGCTACCGAGTCGCTCAACCTCGTCGCGGCCAGCTGGGGTCGCGCCAATCTGAACACCGGCGATGTCGTCGTGCTTACGCACATGGAACACCACGCCAACATCGTGCCGTGGCACATGCTCGTAGCCGAGCGTGGCATCGTGTTGCGCTGGGTTCCGCTGACCGCCGATGGCCAACTCGACCTCACCTATCTGGACACGTTGCTCGAAGGTGCCAAGGTCTTCAGCTTCACCGCAATGAGCAATGTGTTGGGCACGATCACGCCCGTGCAGTTGCTGTGCGACGCCGCCCATCAGGCTGGCGCGATCGCCATCGTCGACGCCTGCCAATACGTGCCGCACAATGTCACCGACGTGCAGGCATGGGGCGCCGACTTCATGGCCTTCAGCAGTCACAAGCTGTGCGGGCCGAGTGGTATCGGGGTGCTGTGGGGTCGTGAAGCAATGCTGGA
>JAYTWP010000287.1:0-1736 GCA_043743395.1 Actinomycetota bacterium
CGTGTCTTTGATCGCTCGGCCGAGAACGGTACTCCGGTCGCCGTGAACGAAGTACATGTGCAACTCTGACCGCTTGCAGATCGGCGGGCTCCTGACGCAAAGATGGGGCTACAACGACACGGGAGTGGTGGCATGCCAGCTTTGGAATTGATCGAAGTCACATCGGGGTTGCGTTTTCCTGAGGGTCCGATCGCGATGCCGGACGGGACAGTGGTACTCGTCGAAATGTTCGGTCCGCGCATTACTCGGGTGCATCCCGATGGGCGCAAGGAGACAATTGTCGAGATTCCCGGTGGTCCCAACGGCGCGGCAATAGGTCCCGATGGAGCGTTGTACCTGTGCAACAACGGCGGCTGCTTCACGCCGCTCGAGATCGGCGACTGGCTCCTGCCTGGACCATTCGATCCGAGCAGCTACATCGGTGGTCGCATCCAGCGTGTCGACCTCACGACAGGCGCGGTCACCGACCTGTACACGGAATGCAATGGTCACCCGCTGCGCGCCCCGAACGACATCGTGTTCGATGCGCATGGCGGCATGTGGATCACCGATCACGGAATCCACGACCTCGCCGCGCGCACAGCCGACCTCTCGAGTATCTACTACGCCCTTGCTGATGGCTCCTCGATCACCGAGATCGTGTATCCGGTGCACAGCCCAAACGGCATCGGGCTCTCACCGGATGGCAACACGCTGTATTGGGCCGAAACGCACCACGGCCGGGTGATGCGCAGACGCGTGACCGCACCGGGTGTAGTCGAGCAGCCGAGTGCGGTCGACTCATGGCCGTGTTTGGCCGGCCTCGTCGGGTATCAACTTCTGGACTCACTCGCAGTCGACGGAGGCGGCAACGTCTGCGTAGCGACTTTGATCAACGGTGGCGTCACGGTGATCTCGCCCGACGGCCTCAGCGTGGAGCATGTCCCCACGCTCGATCCGCTCACCACGAACATTTGCTTCGGCGACGACGATGGCAGCGGTGAGTACCGCACGGCCTACATCACGCTGTCGGCGTCGGGCAGACTCGTCAAGACGACGTGGCCGTCGCCCGGACTCCGTCTCAATTACCTCTGAAGTCGCCGAGCTCTCCGACGGAATCAACCGGCGGAGACCTACCACTCGGTAGGCTCGGTGGCCGTGGCAAAGCGGTTCTACATCGAGACACTTGGGTGTCCCAAGAACCAGGTCGATTCCGACAAGTTGGTGGGCACGCTCCTCGCAGACGGCATGGTTGCCACCGACGATCCGGGCAAGGCCGACCTCGTGGTAGTCAACACGTGCGCGTTCATCGACGAGGCGCGCAAGGAATCGATCGACACAATTTTGGCGCTCGACGATCAGCGCCGCGATGGCGCCCGATTAGTGGTCACGGGCTGCATGGCCGAGCGTTACGGAGCCGAACTCGCTGAGGCGTTGCCTGAGGTCGATCAGGTTGCCGGATTCGGCGTGTCGGTCAACGTGCTCGCTGCGCCGAAGCGCAAGCTCATCCCGGTGGGTTCTGCCCCAATCCCCACGCTCGATCTGCTCAACTTGCCACGCCCGCGCTCGACCTCGCCGTGGGCGTACGTGAAAATCGCCGAGGGTTGCGACCGCTCGTGTGGCTTCTGTGCCATCCCTTCGTTCCGCGGTCCGCAACGCAGTCGCGATGTCAGCTCGATTCTGGCCGAAGTCGAGCAGCTCGAGGCTCGCGAGATCGTGCTCATCGCGCAGGATCTCGCGAGTTATGGCAAGGATCG
>JAYTWP010000288.1:0-12316 GCA_043743395.1 Actinomycetota bacterium
CATGGGTTGGAGGCTCGGCCGTTGAGGTCGCTGTCGCAATCGAGCGTGCCAGCCAACTCGGGCATGTTGCTCTTGCCCATGAGGATCGCTCCCGCCGACTTGAGGCGAGCGACGACGACAGCATCTTCCGCTGGCACGTGATGCTCGAGTGGCTGATGGCTCGCGGTGGTCCTCACACCAGCGGTCTCGAACGCGTCTTTGATCGTGAACGGCACGCCGTGCAGCGGTCCGAGGGCGTCGCCCCGCTGCACTGCGAGGTCAGCCTCGGCAGCGAGTGTCAGTGCTCGATCTGTGTTCAGCGTGACAACCGCGTTGAGGGTCGAGTTGTACCTCTCGATGCGCGACAGATGGGCCTTGACAACCGGGCGTCAGCCATCACCGAGTCTCGCACCGATCATCGCCTTGAAGGTCCATGCCCCCTGTGTCAGGGTGGGGCCGGCGAACCCAAGACCGGACCGCGCTCGGTGCCGATCCCACCCGTACTCGTCGACATCCTGCGCGAATGGCGCGACACGAACCGGCTCACCACGCCAGAGCGGCTGTTGTTCCGCACCCGCAACGACACCACGCCGAGCGGATCGAACTGGGCCCGATCATGGCATCGTGCACTCGAATCGGTCGGACAGCAACCCATGCGCGTCTACGACTGCCACCACGCCACCGCAACCACATGGCTCCGAGCTGGCATGCCCCTCGCCGAAACCGCCCGACGACTCGGCCACTCCGTCGAAACCCCCGTCTCCACCTACATCGACGCACTCAACGACGAAGAACACATCGACAACCAACGAATCGACGTATACCCCAGGTCAGATCCGAACAGCAGTATGTGACAACGCAGACCTGACCGAAGTAAATTCTCGCAAGCGTCACATCCGAGGCCACCTGCGATCGGGGATTATGAGGATGGCGGTCATCGTCGCCACAGGTGAGCGCCTGACGGTGTGGTCCCGTTGAGCGGATGATTCTGCTCAGCCTTGGCCGGCGCTCATGGCGGCGAAGTGTGTGGCGTCAGGACATAGGAAACGGGTCTCTCGCGACATAGGAAACGCCTTCCAGGCGTTCGCCGTTGGACGTCGTCGTCCGCAAAAGTACGGCCGAGCACGGCGTTTGGGGGTCGGCCGTCCGCCAACGTTCGCCGACTTCCGCCCCGATTCGCCCAGCGTTGCTACCCCGCTGCTACAACAGCGACACGATCTGTCCGGGCCGCCACATTCATCCGCCGCTCAAGGTGGGTCACGACTCTACTGTTTTTGGTGGAGTTGCGACATCCACTCGGAGGAGTCCAGAATCGGCGACGACGCCTACCTGACCCAGGGCGCCGTGCTGGCATTCCACGAACTCGCACAAGTGAACCTGCGGCGAATCAGGATCGGCACGCTTCACCGCGCGCGTGCACGGGGCCGACCTTCGTCGAGGTCGTCCGCCAATAGGTCAACCCTGCCGACCTCTCCGTTCTACGAGGGCGTGCCCTCAGCGACAGCACGCGGATCGGAGCCTTTAGGCACCAAGCCGGTGGCGGCAAGATGATGCCGCAGTCGAACGATCCAGTCACCCGATGTTTAACGCGGCCGGTAGACATCGCTTCGATGTGCGATGACGATGATTGTGATGTGCAGCGCGGCACTGTCGATCTCGTAGATCACACGGAAGTCACCTCGACGCGCGCTGTGCAGGCCGCCCATGTCGAACCGAAGGGCTTTGCCAACTCGGCGAGGGTTCTCGGCGAGTCCGCCATAGATAAACTCGACGCAGGCAGTTGCGGCCTTCTCCGGAAGTCGATCGAGGGAACGCAAGGCGCTGGCGGCCCAATCGATCTCGTGCACGTCGAGCGTTACCGCTGATCGATCCGAGCCAGCACTTGCTCACGTGACAGTCGAGCAACACGCCCTGCCTTGGCATCCTCGCGACCCTCGCCGATCGCGGTCATGAGCGCGGGATTGCTCAGAATCTCCAGCGTCTCTTCGAGTGACTCCAAGTCCTCGATACTGAGCATTACCGCCGCTGGGCGTCCGTGTTTGGTCACTACGACCCGTCCATGCTCACGTTCGAGACGGTCGACGACTTCGGAGAGACGATTCTTCATATCGGCGAGTGAAAGATGCTCCGACAGTGACATGTCCATAAGTATGGCTACTTTCGGATGAAACCGTCAAGACCCGCGGCGTCCAGCAGGCCTCGTCACACACCCGTTCCCGTGGGTTCCCGTGCGGGGTGTCAAAGAAAGCGTCATGCATGATCTCGCGTGTCTCGAACCCGCCTCGTCGAGTCGCTTTCAGTCGCATCTGACCTACTCACCTTCGGTTTACTCCTCGTCTGACCTCGTTGAGCATCATGGAGTAGCCCTCCGCAGGTGGACAACTGGTTGGGCAACTTCCGCCCCAATTGTCCCTTGTGTCCGGGTGGGTTCGGCCCGTCGGTAGAGCGGATCACGATCGGCCGAGACGACTGCGCGCCGACTCTGTCACTGCCCGAACCGGTTCGTGATTCGCCACATCCGCAGCGTGTTGACAGTCGGTTTGCACCGACGCGCCTCGAAGTCCCGCGTTCCTCGCTACTGAGAGGCCAACCTGCTCAATCGTTACGAGCCGGGCCCGCTCGTGCCTCGCGACGATCGCTGAACTGCTGTCGGTGGACCCGTCATCGACGACGATGATCTCTAGCCCTGGGTAGTCCAGCCGGCAGGGGTGGTCGAGGCACTCGTCAAGTGTCCTCGCGCGCTGTATGCGCAGACCACGACCGAGATGGAAAGCCACTTGCTCCGTCCTCGACGACGACCGCTGCACGAACGAAGCGAACGTTATGAAGTTCACGACAGCGTCGCAGCGCGAGCGACCCTCTCCCCTTTGCTGCCCGCAGTCAAAACCCAGTCCGAGGTTTCATTGCCAGTCAGGGTTGTTTTGCAAACGTTTCGCTTCATCGTCGGCGCCACGCACGATGCGCGGTTTAGGGTCTGGCCGTGGACGAGCGATCGCATTGGGAGTCGGCGTGGACCGGGCGGGATGCGTCGTCGGTCAGCTGGTACCAGTCCACTGCCGCGGCTTGAAGTGAGATCGTGCGCCGCGTGACGGTGCCTTCGGACCCGGTGGCAGTCATTGGCTGCGGCTCGTCGACATTGATCAGCGAGCTCGTCGACTTCGGTTACACCGCGATCTTCGCAGTCGATATCGCCCAGTCGGCCCTCGACCAACTGTGTGTGAGCCTCGGCGATCGCGCCTCCAGCGTGACATTGGTTCGTGCGGACGCACGAACGGTTCGACTCCCACGCGCCGTGACGTTGTGGCATGACCGGGCCACGTTTCATTTCTTTACGGCCGACGCGGACCAGAAGGCATACGCGGCCACGGCGGCTCGGTCCGTCAGGCCCGGCGGGTATCTCGTGATGGCCGAATTCGCAGAGGACGGGCCGACGTCGTGTAGCGGTCTGACTGTCGCACGTCATTCGGTGGCGTCGCTGCAGTCGATATTTGCCGACGGGTTCGACCTGATCGAATCGTTCGAGCAGGATCACGTGACCCCGTCGGGCGCAGTCCAACCGTTCGTCCACGCCGTGCTGATTCGTCGGGATGGTTTGTCAAAAGTCGAGTGACGAGTGGTCGGGTCGGACGACCTCGTAGCCGGCTCGGACCCACGCCTGATGACCACCGATCAAGTCGGCGACCGCGTTGAATCCGAGGAGGGCAAGGTTTGACGCGGCCAGCGACGAGCTGTAGCCACCGTTGCAGACGATGACCAGCGATTGATCGTGGGACACGATCGCAGGATGGCGATACCCGTTGGTCGGGTCGCAGGCCCATTCCAGCGTGGTGCGCGGGACGTGGATCGAACGGCGGATCACGCCGACCTCGACGAAACTTATACCGGCAACGGGATCCGAAACGCGACCGATGTCGGACCGGAATCCTCGATCCAGATCTCCCCACCGTGGGCTTCGACAAGCCCGCGAGCGATCGCCAGCCCGAGCCCTCCCACACTGCCAGCGTTACGTGTTCGGCTGACGTCGGCTCGAGTGAATCTGTCGAAGGCGGACTCTCGGAACGCGCCCGGGAACCCTGGACCAACATCGCTGACCCGTAACGTCGCCGAGCCCTCGGAGGAGATGTGCACCGTGACATCGGTGCCACGTGGGGCGTGGCGGATGCCATTGTCGACGAGGTTACGGATGATACGTGTGAGAGCGACAGGGCTTGCGATGACGTGCACCGACCCAGGATCGACCAGTACGAGGTGAACACCGGCTGCCGTCGCGACAGGTTCTAACGAGTCGATGACTGCCTCGGCGATCTCGACAAGGTTGATCGCAAGACGTTCGAGGTCAAGTCGCTTCGCGTCCAACTGTGACAGCAACGCGACATCGTCGATCAAAGCACCGAGTGCTTCGATGTCGCGCAGCATCGACCGGAGATACCGTTGCGGATCACGAGCCACTCCATCGACCAACGCTTCGGTGGCGGCCTGAAGCGCGGCCAGTGGCGAGCGCAGGTCGTGGCCGACGTTGGTGAGAAGGTTCTGCCGTTCGATTTCGAGTGCTGTCCGCTCGTCCTCCAAAGCATTGAGGCGACCAACGAGATCGTTGATCGCCGAACCGACGTGACCCAACTCGTCGGCGCGCAGGTCAGCGACGCGCACAGATCGGTCGCCTGACTCGATCTTGCGAACCGCGCTTTCGAGGCGGCCGACATCGCCACCAATCGCTCTCGACACGATCAGCACCAGCAACACTGCGAACCCGGCCGACAGGGCAGTGACATCGAGCACTGCCGACAACTCTCCAGCAGTGAGGACCATCAGCCGCGACGCGACGACCGCTGCCGACACGGCGATCATCAGCGCCGACAGCACGAGGATCAACAGCGATCTACTCAACCTGCGCGCTCGTCGTTGGTAGGCGCGAAGCGCGAATGCAAGCGAGACGGTACCGAGCGTCATCCCACCGAATGCGAGCGCTGCGAGTACAGGGTGCTTGGCGATGACCGATCCGAGTGTCATCCCCATCGCCAACGTCGCAGTCATGGCTCGAACCGGTAGCCAATGCCATGCACGGTGTGTATCCACCGGGGCTGCTGTGGATCGGCTTCAAGCTTGTGTCGAAGCCGACCGATGTGGACCGTGACCGTGGCCGGGTCCTGATAATCGGGTGATGATGACCACACGAGGCGCAACAGTTGACTGCGGCTGAACACATGCCGAGGTGACTGTGCGAGCAAGGCGATCACGTCGAATTCCTTCGGCGTCAAGATCACCTCCGCCCCGTTGACTCGAACCTCGCGCGTCGACACGTCGATCGTGAGGCCATCGAAGTCTGCTCGGAAGTCGCCTGACACTGCGGCGGCAGGCATCCTAGGGCGCCGAAGAATCGTACGGACCCGCGCTGCCACCTCTCGAGGTGAGAACGGTTTCACGATGTAATCGTCGGCGCCGAGTTCGAGGCCGGCGATCCGGTCGACCTCGTTGGACCGCGCCGTGAGCAGAATCACCGGCACGTCGGACGTCAGACGCAGACGTCGCAGAATGGTGAGCCCATCCACTTCGGGAAGCATCACGTCGAGGACGATCAGGTCAGCCGTGTTGGCATCGAGCCATTCGATGGCCTCGGCACCGTTGCTCGCTTCGGCAACCAGGACGCCGTCGAGCTCCAGATAGCGGGCGACAACTTCTCGCACCATTGGTTCGTCGTCGACGACCAGCACCCGAGCAAACACAGCGCAAGCGTAGATCTAGTCGCAGTCGCGTTTCGGACGGCGACCGGAGTTTCGCAAAACTTTAGGCGTCGAAGTGCGTGTTATCTGTGGCGGTTCTGTCGCTGCTGCTGCGTCGCCATAGTGTTCAGTGTTCACGCGACGCGTGTGAGGAGGTGCGGGATGCAACGGTCTCGACGCAGGAACAAGATGCTCGCCGCCTTCGCCGTGATCGGCGTGCTCGCTGCTGTCGTGATCGCAGCCGTCGTGATCGTGCGCTGGCGCAGTGACAGCAACTCGGCGCAGACACAAGACAGCCGCGGACCTCACGCGTCCCAAACGCCGAACGACGGCTCCAACCCGTTCCGGACGGGGCACACATTGGTGATCCCTCACGGTGGTGGCGACGGGCTATTTCCGGAGGACACTTTGCTCGCGTTCGAACGGACGATCGCGATGGGTGCCGACGTCGTCGACGTAGACCTGCGACTCTCCAAGGATGACGTGGTGGTCGTGTTCCACGACGCGACCGTCGATCGAATCACGGGAACAGCAGGATCAATTCGAGCGATGACGTACGATCAGCTGAGCGGGCTCGACGCCGGCTGGTCGTTTACCACCACCGGCAGCAATCCAAAGGACATCGGCTCACACCCGTACCGCGGCAAGAACGTCACGATCCCGACCTTCGTATCGATCCTCGACAAGTTCCCGGCCACATTGCTGTCGGTTGACCTCAAAGATGAATCTCTCGACATGGTCCAACCAGTGTGCAGCTTGCTGCGGGATCACCGACGTTTCAACGACGTCTTCGTCGGCTCGAACAGCGACGAACAGATCCTCGAGTTCCGCCGCCGGTGCCCGGATGTACGCACCAGCGCAATCATGAGCGACGTCTACGCTGCACGCGACGCGCGGGCCAACAACGATCAGCACTTCGTTCCTGCAGTGACCGTCGATCAGCCTCCGTTCCGCAATAGCGGTCGACAACTCGTTGACGCCGCGTCGCTCACATGGGCGCATCAGCACGGAATCGCGATTCTGACGTGGGTGGTCAACAACGCCGACGACATGAAGTTGCTCATTCACCTCGGCGTAGACGGCATCTACACCTCCTACCCCGACCGACTGCTCAAAATCATGCGACGGTGCACAGCCAAGTGCTGACGGATCGCAACGTTTGCGAAACAAGCGACTCAGGCGGCACTGCGCCGTCGATTGATCAGCAAGAATAGTCCGATGTCAAGGACTCAGCTGCTCGACGCTGATCAGGCACCGATCACAGCGCAACAGTATTTTGCCGATGGCGACCCGGGACCAATTGTCGCTGCGCTGGCGACCGTGCCGGAACTGCTCGGACCTACATTGAACTTCATCGGCGCAGCGTTAGGACCCGGGTCGGTGCCGGTGCGGGCGAAGGAGATGGCGATCTTGCGTACCTCGGTCCTGCAAGGGTGCCGGTACTGCGTTCACGCACACACCGCGGTCGCGCTTGATGTCGGCCTGTCAACGGACGAGATTCGCGGGTTACGCGGTGACATCGTGCTCGAGGATGCCTTCCCCGAGGTGGCAGAACAGGCGTTGATCGGCTGGATCGACGCGCTCGCCGGCGCGACCGGCCCTATCCCGGACGATGTCTGGGTTGCGGCACGTGAGTACTGGCCGGAGCACGCGCTAGTCGAACTGACCGTGACCGTTGGAGCGACCATGTTTCTCAACCGATTTGCGACCGGTCTCGATCTGGCGACCTCCGATCAGGTGATCGCCCGACTGAGCAAGGCAGGTCTTGCGTGACGGCATCGACTGTTGCCGAGGCCATCGCATCTGGGGAGATGCCCGGCAGGGTGTGGATCTACTCCAACTATCACTGCAACCTCGCCTGCTCCTACTGCCTGACCGAGTCATCACCGCGCAGCGAACGCCGCCAACTGACCGCAGAGCAGATGCTCACCATCACCACCGAAGCGAAATCCCTGGGCTTCACCGGCATCGGAGTGACCGGCGGAGAACCGCTGCTGCTCCCATGGCTTGCCGAGACCGTCGCGGCGATGGCCGACCACCTTCCCGTGATCTTGTTGACCAACGGCACCCTCCTCGGCGGCGAGCGTTTCGAGCGAGCCGCCCCGTTGGCGCACCCCGACATCGCCGTGCAGATCTCGTTGGATTCACATCTGCCCGACCTCAACGACATGGCGCGCGGGCCGGATAACTTCGACAAGGTCGTCGCTGTCGTTCCTCGCCTCATCGTCAACGGCATTCGGGTCAGGATCGCCACAACAACGGCGGGACCGTTGGATAGTCCGACGCTCGATCCGCTGCGCGCCCTCATCCGCTCGCTCGGGGTGCGCGACGAAGACCACATCATTCGACCGATCGTGCGACGCGGTCGCGCTGACGAACGCGACCTCGGCGTGTTCGCTGGCGCTCGCGACATCCCAAGCGAACTCACCATCGCTGCAGATGGCGCCTTCTGGGGAAGCTTCGGGCCAACAGTTCGCGCCGGCCGCCTGGACACCGACCTGCTCCTCACTCGAACGATCCTGCCGCTCTCGATCCCGGCGAGCGCCTTGCTCGCGACTCTGCGCGGTCTTCCCGAAGGTGCCGACGCGAGCCTTGGCATCCGTTGAGCATGACCCCAGCAGAGCCGGTCGGCTCCACTCCCACATCACACCAACGTCGCCGTGACGGCGGCGAGAACCCCGCCGAGCCGGCCGGAACGTTTGTCTCCGGCCGCTGCGACGAGGTCCTCGACCGTGTCCAAATCACGTGTGCTCGACAACATGTGGACTCGCCGGCCCAGATGATGCAATCGCGTCAGCTGGTGCACACCAGTCCGCGAGGTACTCATCGGAACGTCGCCGAAGACAGCGGCCAAGAAGCGGTCATCGACACACGACAGACCAATCGCCCAATAGCCCCCATCTCTGGCCAGCCCGAGCGCATCGACGCCGCGTTCGAGCCGCCCAAAGGCCGCACCCAACCCGGCCACAGCGTGCGGCGTGTCCATGCCGACAATGATCCCCGGACCAAGATCGCGGAACCCATGACGCAGACGCTGTTCCAAGCCGTCACCGCGTTGCGGGACCACATCGAACTTGGCTGGCGTGAACGCCGGCGGTTCACCATCGATGAGCAACACCGGTCTGATGTCAGTCCCGCCAACCGCCGCCGCCATCACATCGAGGGTGTCAGCCAGCGCTGCCTCTGCAATTTCCGCAGCCTGAACGAGCGTACACGGCGGGCACAGACGCGTCTTGACCCGACCGGCGACGGGCGCCTTCGCGATCACAGTCAGATGCACAAGTCAGCCCCGACCATCGTCATGCAGCATGCGTCCCATGTCCTTGATCGCACGAACGGTGCCAGCAATCGTGCCGGTGACCTTGGAGTGGCCAGCCCGCGGCAAGTAGTCGATCGGGACGTCGCGGATCGTCCACCCGGCACGATGCGCGCGCAGCACCATCTCGAGTGGCCAGCCGCTTCGTCGGTCGCGCAGGTCGAGGGCGAGCAGTGCCTCGCGTCGCATGGCACGCATCGGACCGAGATCGCGGATGGCGAGTCCGGTTCGTCGCCTGGTCTCACTCGCCAGCACCCGATTCGCCAGTCGGGCGTGCGCTGGCCATGCACCCTTGCGGGCGGCACGCGCGCCGATCATCAGATCAGCGTCTCCCCGCTCGACGTCGCTCACCAGCAGCGGCAGTGCGATCGGATCGAGCGACGCATCACAGTCCATGAAACACACGATTTCGGCTGTTGCAGCACACAAACCGGCGAAGCACGCCGACCCGAAACCTCGAGTCGGCTCGGACACCACCTGGGCACCGTGCAGCCTCGCGATCTCCGCAGTCGAGTCGGTCGAACCGTTGTCGACAACGATCGCGTGATACCCGACAGGAAGACGGCGCAGAACCCATTCGACCGCTTCGGCCTCGTTCAACGCGGGCAGAACAACATCAGGCATCAGACCACCTCCGCCGATGGGAGTCTCCGGGCATGAGGATCATCGTTACCGGCGGTGCGGGCTTCATTGGGTCGCATATCGTCGATCAGCTTCTTGCGCTCGGCCATGACGTCGTCGTGGTCGACGATCTGGACCCGGCAGCGCACCATGGTGAGCCGACTGGGCTGGCGACGGCCACCCGCTATCGGTGGGCAGACGTTCGCGATCACGACATGTGGGCAGAGGTCCTCCCCGGTGCCGACGCAATCTGTCACCAAGCAGCCAAGGTCGGTCTCGGCGTCGACTTCGGAGACGTCGAGGAATACGTCGGCCGCAACCTCGCCGGCACCGCCGCCATGCTGTCCACCCTGCACGATGCCCAGTTCGCCGGTCGGATCGTTCTGGCGTCGAGCATGGTGGTCTACGGCGAAGGCCGCTACCGCTGCCCGGTCGACGGACTGGTGCGACCAGGCCCACGGGACCGCAACGACCTCGAGGCCGGCCGGTACGAACCCGCCTGTCCTGTCTGCCAACAGTCGCTGGTGGCCGAGCCGGTACCGGAGGATCACTGGCTCGATCCTCGCAACGTCTACGCCACCACCAAACTCGCTCAGGAGGGTCTGTGCAACGCGTTTGCAAGGGAACACCCTGGGACCACCGTCACTGCTCTGCGCTATCACAACGTGTACGGCCCGCGGATGCCTCGCGACACCCCGTACGCGGGCGTCGCCAGCATCTTCCGCAGCGCCTACGAACGCGGTGACAGCCCGCTCGTGCTCGAAGATGGGGGACAACGCCGCGACTTCGTTCATGTCGCCGATGTCGCCAGCGCCAATGTGCTTGCACTGACCAATGCTCGACCATCGCCTGGAGCATTCAATGTGTGCACCGGCACCCCGCACACGGTGCTCGACATGGCCGAAGCACTCCGACCCGACGGTGCACCCGCCCCACGTGTCGTCGGCGGCTACCGGCTCGGCGACATCCGCCACGTCTTCGCCGACCCAACCCGGGCCGAACTCGTGCTCGGATTCACAGCCAGCGTTCTGTTCGATGTGGGAATGCGCGACTTCGCCTTCGCGCCACTCCGCGAAAGCCGAAACTGAGCCAACCACCGTCGCGATTGAGCCGATGTTCATGCTTGACCAAGGAGTTCGTCAGGCATCTCCGCGATGACCGACCGGATGAGATCCTGCACACGCGACACGTTCGAGCGCATCATTGCGAAGACAGCGTCCATTGTGACTGCCTCGTGCCCGCCAACCCCCGCGTCGTAGTCGGTCACCAGCGCAACTGTTGCGTAGCGGACTCCCAACTCGGCGGCGAGCACCGCTTCGGGGTAGCCAGTCATGTTGACGATATGCCAACCCATCTGCCGGAACCACAAGCTTTCGGCACGTGACGAGAACCGTGGCCCGTTGATCACAACCATCGTGGCGCCGTCGACGATGTCGATGCTGGCGCCGCGCGCCACTCCAATGATGTGGGCGCGCAACCTCGCGTCGTAGGGCTCGGCGAAGGACTGATGATGCACTGGCCCCGCCGTGCCCGGTTGATCGCTGGGACCGCCAACGTCGTGGAACGTGTCGGGTCGCCCCCAGGTTCTGTCGACGATCTGATCGACGACGACGAACTGGCCCGGGCGAATGTCGTCCTGCAACGAACCGACCGAGCAGGGTGCGATAATCGACGTGACGCCGAGGGAGTGCAGCGCCCACAGGTTTGCACGGTACGGAACCCGATGCGCGGCGAAACGATGATCGCGCCCATGGCGAGGCAGGAAGGCGACACGCCGACCGGCCACGCTACCGACGACCACAATGTCCGACGGCGGTCCGAACGGCGTCTGTACATCGATCTCCTCGGCATCAGACAGAAACTCGTAGAAACCCGATCCGCCGATCACGCCGATCAAAGAGTTCGCTCGTGGTTCCACAGACCGGACCGTAACGTCATCGCGGCGAAGGTACTGCCAGGCAAATCGAAACATTCGCGCAACACGGACTTCGCGACGGTGGCCCCTGCAATAATCGGGGGCACACCAGCACCAAGGGGGCTCCATCGTGGAAATCGAGGAAACGATCCGACCTGCGGTGCGACGGGACCGGCTGGACGCGATGGATACGCGCACGCGTTACTTCGTCATGGCCGCGGCACGGATCGCGGCCGGGCTGCTGTGGCTGGCCAACCTGCACTGGAAAGTCGCCCCCAACTTCGGTGAAGACACCAAGGGCGGGCTCTACAAGTACACGCGCTCCGCGGTCGATACTCCCGTGTGGGGTGTGTGGAAATCGATCACTGAGCACTTGGTCCTACCGCATTTCCACCTTTTCGGATGGATCGTGATCCTGACCGACGGCGCAATCGCAGCGCTGCTGCTGATCGGTTACCGCACGAGGCTCGTTGCACTCATCGGCGCGTTCAATGCCATCCCGATCTTTCTGTCGGTTGCCTACCGCGCCAACGAATGGCCATGGAGCTACGCCCTGATTTTCTTCTTGCACCTGATGATCTATGCGATCCCGCCCGGCGAGCACGCACCGTGCATCGACACGGCGCTCGCCGGCCCGCGATCTGCCCGCAATCGGGCCTTCGTCGTCCTCGGCACGATCGCGATGGTGGTCGGAGCGATCGGATGGTTCCTCGCCCGTAACGTCGACTTCGCCACCCGTCAGGTCGCCCTGTTCGGCTACGCCAA
>JAYTWP010000289.1:0-11557 GCA_043743395.1 Actinomycetota bacterium
CCCGGGCGAGTTCTTCCATGGCGGTCAGCGAATGGCCCTCCACGAAGTGATCAACATACGGCAAGGCGGCTGCCATGCCACGCGCCAGCGGCGCGTAGCCCGGCGTGACCTTGAGGGGATTGACCCAGATCAGGTTGTGAGTGATGCGTTGCAGCCGCTGCATCTGCTCGGCGAGCAGCAGCGGTTCACCACGGTCCCAACCGTCACTGAGCACCACAACGATCGCTCCCCTCGCCATCCCGCGTACGCCCCATTCGTCGTTGAAGCGGCGCAGGCATTCGCCGAGGCGGGTGCCGCCGCTCCAGTCGCTCACACGTTGGCTCGCGAGGTGCAGCGCCTTGTCTGGATCGCGACTGCTGAGTTCCTTCGTCACGCGAGTGAGGCGGGTGCCCATCGCAAAGGCTTCTACCCGCTGGCGGCCGGCTACTGCGGCCTGCACGAAACGCAGCATCGCACGCGCATATGGCTCCATCGAGCCGCTGACGTCGAGCAGAAGGACGAGCCGGCGCATGCGGTCGCCGGGTTCGCGGTAATAGCGTCGAATGGGTTCGCCCCCAGCGCGAAGTGAGGCTCGAATGGTGCGACGCAGGTCCGGTCGGTTCCGCTGGCGCTTCGAGGCAGACAGACGCAAGGACTGCCGTGGTGGGCCGACAAAGCGCAACCGGCTCATCAGTTGTTGCGCGAGTTGGAGCTCGTCGTTGCTATAGGCGCTGAAGTCTTTGTGTCGCAGGACTTCGACCGCACTGAAGCGAAGATGGATCGTGGGATCGTCGCTGGGCTCGGCGGTGCCGCTTGCGTCGTCGTGGGTATCGCCATCATCCATCTCGATCGTGATGTGCTGAGGTTCCTCGTCCACCAGTTGGGTGGCGTCACCGGTGAGTGCCTCCCAAAAGACAGCAAAGGCCCGGTCGAACAGTGGTAGATCTTCCGGCCGACGCACGAGCGTGGTGCGCGCTGCCCAGTACACGGCGTTGCGCTCGTTCACGCCGACGGCCCCGAGCGCTTCGGTGAACGTGAGGACACAACCGATTGGCACGCTGAGGCCCAGGCCGCGTAACACCCGCGCGAAGGCCGTGGCGATGCGCTCGGCGACGTCGGTGCCAACCGGCAGCAGCGCGGGTCCATCGGAAGGCGCAAAGAGAGACATCAGCGGTGTTACATACTCCGGTCGAAGGCCTGCTTCACAAGATCGGCCACGCCATGTTGTTGTACGCGTTCGAGATCTTCACGGTATTTCAACACAGTGCCGAGCGTTGTCTGCACCGACGCCTCGGAGAGTTCGCTGAGACCGAGACGGCCGAGCGCAGTTGCCCAGTCGATGGTCTCAGCGACGCCTGGCGGCTTGAAGAGATTGAGGCCGCGTAGCGTCTCAACGGCAGCTGCCACTTGTCGAGCGAGCACATCGCTGACGGCAGGAACGCGCAGCCGAACGATCTGAACTTCGCGCTCGAAGCTGGGGTGCTCGATCCAGTGATAGAGGCATCGTCGCTTCAACGCGTCGTGCACGTCGCGGGTGCGGTTACTGGTGAGAATGACGATGGGTGGTCGATCTGCATGGAAGACCCCGAGCTCGGGCACCGTGATCTGGAAGTCGCTGAGCACCTCGAGCAGGTAGGCCTCGAACTCGTCGTCGGCTCGATCGATCTCATCAATGAGGAGCACTGGGGGAGGCCCGACCACCGGACTGATGGCACGCAGCAGCGCCCTCTTGAGCAGGAAGCGCTCGTTGTACAACTGGCCCTCGAGGGCCTCGGTCCCGACACCTTGCGCTTCGCCACTCGCCTCAGCCGCGCGCAGGTGCAGAAGTTGGCGACTGTAGTCCCAGTCGTAGACGGCTTGGCTTGCGTCGATGCCTTCGTAACACTGCAATCTGATCAGCTCACCGCCGGTCCACCTGCTGAGCACCTTGGCAACCTCGGTCTTGCCGACGCCGGCTTCGCCCTCGAGCAGCAGCGGCCGGCGAAGTGCCAGCGCCAGAAAGATGGCCGTGGTGAGTCCCTCGTCGGCGAGGTAATCGTGCGTCGCCAAGGCTGTGGACACATCGTTGACGGTCAGGGTCGTTTGCAGCATCGGTGCAAGGCTAGAGGTACCGGAGTACACGAACCCCACTCGGATCGGCGAAGATCAACGCATGGCTGCAACTTGGGATGCAACGACCAGAAGCTGGGTTGTGACTCTGTGGAGTGCGAACGCCAGCTCGGTTCGATTGCTCGTCGCCTCTCGAGCGGACCCGTTCACGTCAGTGCTTGACACGGGCATGGTCCGCTCAGGTGATATTTGGACGACCGCAGTGTCAGCCGATGCGGTTGGCGACGCCGATGTGTACGGCTTTCGAGTTGACGGCACCGGGATGCGATTTGATGTGGCGAAATTCGTGCTTGATCCAGAGGCAACACAGGTGTGGTTCCCGCCGGAGCACGATCGGGCCGGGGCGCGCGTCCACGGCGCAAACACCCAGGGCCGATCGCCGATGGGGGTACTGCGTCGTGGGTCTGCGCCTCTATCCGTAGGCCCAGCTCCGCGTCACTCGGCGGCAGATCTGATCATCTACGAGCTTCACGTTCGGGGGGCAACCAAAACTGCGCCACATGTGCCTCCCGAACTTCGGGGCACGTTCGCAGGTCTGCGACACCACGCCCCGTACGTCGCGTCACTCGGGGTCACAGCGGTTGAACTGATGCCGATCCATCAGGGCGACCCGGATGAGGGCAGCGCTTGGGGGTATATGCCGCTGGCGTGGAACGCCTTGCACGACACCTATGTGGCCGGTGACGATCCAGAGCAAGAGTTCGCCGAGATGGTGCAGGCCTTCCACGACGTGGGCATCGAGGTGATCCTCGATGTCGTGTACAACCACACGACGGAGGAAGACGAGCTCGGCCCCACGTATCACCTACGCGCAGTCGACGACACTGCGTACTACGTCGTCTATGACGACGGCTCGTACAACGACGATGCCGGTTGTGGCAACGTCGTGCGAGCCGCACATCACGCCGTGGCTGCGCTCATCATGAGCTCATTACGCCGTTATGTCGATCTCGGTGTCGATGGCTTCCGGTTCGACCTCGGCTCGCTCCTCGGTCGCGATCTCGACGGTGCTGTTCAGCCGCGCAGCGCGCTGATCGATGAGATCACGACCTTCGCCTCGATGCGTGGTGTGCGTCTCATCACCGAGCCGTGGGATCTTGGTGCATACCAACTCGGCGATAGCTTTCCGGGTCGTACGTGGGCTCAGTGGAATGGCCGGTTTCGCGATGACGTCCGATCGTTTCTGCGCGGAGAGAACGGCTTCGCTTCGGCGGTTGCTCAACGTGTTGCAGGGAGCCCCGACATCTTCCGCGAGGCACCGCACCGCAGCATCAACTTCGTCACTGCACACGACGGCTTCACGTTGTACGACTTGGTGAGCTACGAACACAAACACAACGAGGCCAACGGGCATCACAACGCCGACGGAACCGATGACAATCGATCATGGAATTGCGGGTGGGAGGGCGACGACATCAACGCGGAGTCGGCGACGGCTGTCATTGCGCTGCGCGCGCAACAGATGCGCAACATGCTGTGCATGCTGCTGCTGTCGAACGGTGTCCCAATGCTCCTCGCGGGCGACGAGTTTGCGCGGACCCAACATGGCAACAACAACGCGTACAACCAGGACAACGAAACATCGTGGATCGACTGGCAACGCGCAGCCGAACACGCCGATCTCGCCGACTTCGTGCGCGCACTCATTCAGCTTCGTGCATGTGGCGGTGATGGACCGATCACGCTGCTCGGGGTCAGTGGTGCGCCCGACCTGTCGTTCTCGTCGCATTCGCTTGCATGGTCGTGGGGCGATCTCTACGTGGTGGTGAATGCGTGGTGGGAGCCTCTCACGTTCACGGTGCAAGCGCCTGGGCAGTTCGAGACAGCACTGGCCACGTGTGTGGATTTCGCTGCGGTGGTGGATGGCCGGGTGGTGGTGGCGCCGCGCTCGACGATGGTGTTGCGTCGTTTCGAAAAGTAGGTGGCAAACCTCGCTTGCTAGGCTCATCGGACCGCACAGGAGGACAATTCCATGGCATCACGACCGCTCCCGACTTCCGACTGGAGGATCCTGAAGCATCCAACGGCAGCGCCGAGCAACTCCGCCGATCCCGCAGTCCAGACACGCGTCACTGAGATGTTGCTCACGATCGAGCGTGATGGCATGTCAGCGGTGCGGCGCTACTCGCGTGAGCTCGATAGCTGGAACCCCGACACGTTCGAGATCGGCGCCGATGACGTCGCGCGCTCTGCGGCGACATTGCCTGAGGAGTTTCGAGCGGCGTTCGAACGCAGTGTGACAACGGTTCGTGCTTTTGCCGAACATCAGCGCGCGCTGCTCGTGGACACTGAGTTCTCACCTCGGCCCGGACTCTTGATCGGCCACCGGCACATTCCTGTCGAACAGGTCGGCACCTATCTTCCGGGAGGGCGCTATCCCATCGTGTCTTCTCCGCTGATGAGTGTGGTCGTTCCGAAGGTGGCCGGCGTCGATCGCGTCGTCACATGCACGCCGCCGATGCCCGATGGCTCGGGACCATCGCCGGCAATGACCTGGGTGACCGCCACCGCTGGCGCCGATGCCATGTTCTGCCTGGGTGGTGTCCCTGCCCTGGCGGCGATGACATTCGGACTCGAGGGCATGGGCCCCGTCGACATGCTTTGTGGGGCCGGTAACAGTTTCGTCGCAGAAGCCAAGCGTCAACTGTTCGGCAGAGTCGGGATCGACCTGCTCGCAGGTCCATCAGAGGTCGCGGTCCTCTGCGATGACTCAGCCGATGCGGTACTCGTTGCCGCCGACCTACTCGGCCAGGCTGAGCACGGACCGAACTCGCCGGCGTATCTCATCGCGTTCAGCGAAGCGTTCGCGAGAAGCGTGATCGCCGAGATCGAGCGCCAACTCCCCACGATGGTCAACCACGAAGTTGCCGCGATGGCGTGGCGCGACTACGGCATGGTGTTCGTTGCGCGCGACCGCGAGGAGTCGGCTGCAATGGCCGATTGGATCGCCTGCGAACATCTCGAGATCCATACCGAAGACGACGGCTGGTACCTGCAGCGGCTCCGCAACTACGGCTCGTTGTTCCTGGGCGCGGATGCCACCGTCACGTACTCCGACAAAGGCTGCACCGGGACCAACCACACACTGCCCACGCAGGCCGCGGCGCGCTACACCGGCGGTCTCAGCGTCGCCAAGTTCCTCAAGACGCTCACGTGGCAGCGAGTACCCGACCGGGTCGCGGCTCGGCAGATCGCGCTCGATGCTGCTGCGTTCGGACTCGTCGATGGTCTGCAGGGTCATGCCGAAACGGCACAGATCAGATTGGACCGGATGGCGATGAACGGTGAGTCCGCGCGCTAACTGTCGAAGCCAAGGCCAGCCCGGTCGAGCGCACGCAACCACAGATTTCGTTTGCCGCTGGAGTCCTCGCGGTTGAGCGACCAACGGGTGGCCTGGATACCCACGAATCGGAAAGGCTCAGGCGGGAACGGCAACGGCTTGTCCTTCACAAATGCAGTTTGTGTGGCCTTGCTGCGCTTGCCGTCGATGAGATCGAGCATCACCTCGGCACCGAATCGGGTGGAGGCCACCCCGAGCCCCGTGTAGCCGAGCGCGTAGACGACACGACCGCCCATCGCCCCGCCGAAGAACACGCAGAACCGGCTACAGGTATCGATGACCCCACCCCACGCGTGCGTGAACTTGACGCCTTCGAGCTGGGGGAAGGTGGTAAAAAAGTGCTTGGAGAGTTTGGCCCATGTCTCGGGTCGACTCTCGAGTTCGGAGTTGATCTTGCCGCGCCAGTAATAGACGACGTCGTAGCCGCCCCACACGATGCGATTGTCCTCGGTGAGTCGGTAATAGTGGAATTGATTGGAGATGTCGCTGAGACCCTGACGCCGCGTCCACCCGATCTCGGCCAGCTGCGCCGGCGTGAGCGGTTCGGTCACCATGCAATAGTCGTACACGGGCACCATGTAATGGCTGAGTCGTTTCAGCAAGGGTTTGAACGCGTTGGTTGCAAGTGCAACTTTGCCTGCACGGACTGCACCGAGCGGTGTGCGCACGATGACGCCAACGCCGTCCTTGTCGATCGAGAGGGCCTTAGTGTCTTCGTAGATAGTCACCCCGAGCGACTCGGCGGCGGCTTTGAGCCCCCACACCAATCGTGCGGGATCGACGATGGCTGCGCGGTCCTTGCGCCAGAGGCCACCGGTGTAAGTAGGCGAGTTCACCTCGCGACGCATTGCGTCGCCGTCGAGGAGCTCGACCTTCTGGCCGAGTGACCGCAGTTGCTTGTAATCGTCGCGGAGTTCATCGAAATACGACTCGCTGTGCGCGACGGTGGCGACATCGATCACGCCGGTTCGTTCGTAGTCGCAGTCGATGTTGTACTTCTTGATTGCTGCTTCAATGTCGTTCAGGTTCTTGAGCCCGAGTTCTTCGAGGACATCGAGCTCGTCGGGAAATCGGGCCTGCCCGTTGGCAATCCCGTGCGTGAGGCTGCTCTCCATAAAGCCGCCGTTGCGGCCACTCGCTGCAGATCCGACTTCGTGCGCCTCGATCACGATCACATTGCGCGACGGGTCTCTTTCCTTGGCGATAATTGCAGTCCAGAGCCCCGTGTAGCCACCCCCGACGATGCAGAGATCGCAGCTGACCGTGCGCACCAGCGTGACGTTGGAGTCCGGCTCATCAACATCCTCGTACCAGTAGGGATACGGGTCAGCGTCGGCAATTGCGTCGAGGTGGAACTCGTCGATCGCATCGTCGTCCATGGTCTCACCACCTTGTGGGCGTCAGCCTACTTGTCGGACGGCTACCGTCAGGGAATGGAGCTAGGTATTACAGGCAAGCGTGCAGCTGTCGCCGGAGCATCTGCGGGGCTCGGTCTCGCGACTGCAAAGGCGTTGGCGGCCGAGGGCGCTGAGGTCGTCATCTGCGGTCGCGACGCCGCACGTATCGAGGCTGCGGCGGCCGCTGTTGGTCACGGGTGCGTGCCGCTCGTATTCGACGTTGGATCGGCCGAGGGCGGTGAAGCATTTGTTGCAGCTGCCATACAGGCGCTCGGTGGCGTGGACATCCTCATCGCGAATGCTGGTGGCCCACCAGCTGGCACATTCGCGTCAACAGACGTCGACCTCTACCAGGTGGGACTCGATCTGAACCTGCTCAGTGTCGTCGGCATGTGCAAGGCCGCAATACCAGCAATGCAAGAGCGCAAATGGGGGCGAGTCATCGCGATCACTTCAATCTCGGTGCGCCAGCCCATCCCGACGCTGATCTTGTCGAACACGGCACGGGCGGGAGTCACTGGGTTCCTCAAGACCGTTGCGCGGGAAGTGGCCCACGACGGCGTCACGGTCAACACCGTTCAGCCGGGCCTCCACCTCACGGGCCGAGTCACACAGCTGTACGGCCATGCGCCCGATGCTGCGGCAATGGGGATTCCGGCCGGAGTGATGGGCGACCCCGACGACTTCGGCCACATCGTCACGTTCCTCTGCAGTGATCACGCCAGGTTCGTGACCGGAGTGCAGATGCACGTCGACGGCGGCGCCTATGGTGGCCTGCTGTGATCACACACGTTGCTGCATTCCGCTGGACACCTGACATCACGGCCGAACAGATCACTCGCATTCAGCTCGCGTTGGAATCTCTGCCCGTCATCATCCCCGAGATCTCCTCATACCGCTGTGGGCCGGACCTCGGTGCGCATGGCCCGGCGAACATGGACTTCGCGATCGTGGCAACGTTTGAGTCCGTCGACGGGTGGCGTGCATATGACAACCATCCCGAGCACGATCGCGTGCGTCGCGAGGTCGTGCGGCCGTGGATCGCCGAGCGCGCGGCAGTTCAGTTCCAGAGCTGACGCGAGCCTTGTCAAGCGAGTCGCGCGGCGCGACACTTGTGTCGGTGTGGCTCCACGCAGCCGCACGGGGGAGGACATGATGAGGCGACACTCGCCAGGCCATCCATCCAACGGCTCGCTGCGGGCATCGTTTGTCGTGAGTGTGGTGATCCTTGTCGCTACTGGTTGCGGCTCATCGAAGTATTCGGTCACGACATCGGTGCCAACGAACTCCGAACCGAGTGGCACCTCGTTGTCGAGCGCGTCCACGGACCCGGTGCTCGTACCGGCCACGGGATGCTGCGAAGCCGGCCCCTCGATCCTTCTCACCGGCATCACTACTGAACATCAAACGGGATTCGATCGCGTCGTGTTTCAGTTCTCGGCACCGGTGGTCAACTATCACGTGCGCTATGTTCCCCTGCCCGTGAAGCAGGATCCGTCTGACGTGCCGGTCGTTCTCCAAGGCGACAACGCACTGCAGTTGAGCGTTGGCGCAACCAGTCTTGATCAGTCTGTGAATCCGCCAAGCGCGACCTACAGCGGAGCTCAACGCCTGGTTGTCGGGAAGGGCTCGATCACCGAAGCGGTACAGACGGGCGACTTCGAGGCGGTGCTGAACTGGGCGATCGGTGTGCGTGGCAAGCCAGCGTTTCGGGTGACTGCAGAGAGCAATCCCGCACGCTTGGTGATCGACGTTGCCTCGTCCTGACTGATCAGTGATCGAGCGAGCTACTGCGCCGCTGCAACGGAGTCGGTAGCAGGGGCGGCAACGCTGCCACGGATGATGTCCAGGTCGAAATGATCGAACGCGCTGGCGAGGGTGGCCACCGTGCGGATCTTCTCGGTGGCGAGCATGACCAACGTCGACGCCGTATCGGGGTCGACGTCGGCCCGAACGTTTCGAGCCGCAGAGCGGTGCCGCCGAGCAACCGTCAGTGCGATCACGGGGGCCAAGGTCGAGTGGCGCGTGCCCTCGGCAAGATCGGCGAGCGCAGTCGACAATGCAAAGAGACGGTCGGTGCCCGCCGCGTAGCCCTGCAGAAGTGTGCGGTACAGCGTGGCCGCCTCGAGGTGCCTGGCGCCTTGGGTGTTCACGATCGCGGCGATGAGACCCGTATCGAGGAGCACCGGGCGCACCTTCATGACACCACCGCCGCACTCGCTAGTGCAGCCGTAGCACGTGCCGCGCGCTTTGTGAGTTGGCGCCGCTCGATCCATCCCCAAAAGAGGAACGAAGCGCCCACGATGAGCCAGCCCACCAATGCGTCGATCACGTAGTGCTCACCGAAGTACACCAGCGATGCAGCCATGATGAGCGGGAATGTGAGCACGAGTGCCTTCAACCAGATCGGCCTGATGCGCGGCAGGAAGAAAGCCGGGATGAATAGCGCGAAACTCGCGTGTAACGAGGGCATCGCCGCGATGGCGTTGCCCCAATCGAGCGCCGTTTGCCAGGTGTTGACGAAACCCTTGAGACCCATCGACGAAAACCCTCGCCCGGTGTGGCGCGCCAACGGCTCAAGGATCCGGTAGTGATGTCTGGAGTCGGCTGCCATCCATGGCGGCACTGTCGGCATCAGAACGAACATCGCGCATGCAACGAACAGCAGCGTCGCGAACCGCTTCATGAACCGTGCCCATTCGCGGTGGCTGGTCACCCAGAGCACCGCAAGAGCGATCACCGGAAAGATGAAGTGGGTGAAGTAGGTGGCCGACGCGACCTTGTCGTACCAGTGGATGTGACGAGCATCGTAAAAATGCCGCTGCAGCCAGACTGTGGGGTCGGTGCCGAAGAAGAGGAACCGATCGATATTTCGTGGCGCCTCGACTTGGAGTGGGAAGCCGAGGCGGTCGGCGCCCCCGCGTGTTTGTTCGTACGCCAGCCACATCACGCAGTAGCAGAGCACGTCGAGCAGCAACCAAGCCCAACGCCGTAACGGCCTGCCGAGGTGACCAATGACAATGAACACACCGACCGAAATAGCTACCGAGATGCGATCGATGATGAGGCCCTTGGCAACGAACCACCACACGTAACCAGCGGCGAAGAGTCCGAATCCGACGAGACGCACGATGTACCACGGGTCCTGTGGAACCACCGACGCAAGCGCGATACGTGTTGGCGCGCTACCATCATCGATTCGTTCGGTCCCCGCAGGGCCGACGAGCTCGAGGAGCGACTCAGACACGGTTCGTAACGCTACACACCGACACCCGCGAAGGGACTTCAGTGCTGAGGTGTGGCGGGTTCAGGACGACGCAGTGAGGGCGCGGCGTACGAGTACTTCGGCGAGGTGAGTGCGGTACTCGACGCTCGCGTTGAGGTCGGCCTGAGGGTCAGCGTCGGCAGAAGCGAGTTTTGCCGCATCGGCGATGCTGGCCCCTTGCGCGATCGCGGCCGACACGCTGGTTGCGAGTACGGGTGTGGAGCCCATATTGACCAGCGCGACTCCGGATTCGGTGCCGCGGCGCCACGCCGCAACACCGACAATGGCCCAGTCTTGGGCGCGGCGGTTGAACTTCTGGAAGTTCCAGCCGGCGTCACCCATTTTCGGGACACGAATCTCGGTCACGATTTCATCAGCGGCCAACGCAGACTGCAAGAACCCGACATAGAAATCCTTGGCGGCGATCTCACGCGTGCCGGCGGGGCCTTGCACAACGTAGGTGGCACCCAGTGCCAGGGTCGTTGCGGGAAGATCCGATGCGGGATCTGCGTGGGCGATGCTGCCACCAATGGTGCCACGGTGGCGGACCTGGGCGTCGCCGACGTACGACGCAGCGTGGGCCAACAACGGGACGTGCTCGGCAAGCACGGAGGAGGTTTCGACATCCATGTGGCGGGTCAACGCGCCAATCGCGATGTGATCGCCAGCGTCGCGGATGTAGGACAGGTCGCTGATGCGGCCGATATCGATCAGCATCGTTGGTTGAGCGAGACGCAGCTTCATCAACGGCAGCAGTGAGTGACCACCCGCCAAGAACTTCGCGTCTTCACCGTATTCACCAATCAACGAGACTGCTTCAGCGGCCGAACCAGCACGCTTGTAATCAAATGCCGCAGGAATCATCACTTGCTCCCAGAAACGGACGCGCCACTTGCGCACGCGAGGACGGATTTGACGATGTTGTGGTAGCCGGTGCAGCGGCACAGGTTGCCTTCGAGCCCGAGACGGACTTGTTCTTCGGTCGGGTTGGGATTTTCGTTGAGGAGACTGATCGAGGCCATGACCATGCCGGGCGTGCAGTAGCCGCACTGCAGGCCGTGGTTCTCCATGAACGCGGTTTGCATCGGGTGCATCACGCCGTCGACAGCGAGGCTCTCGATGGTGGCGACCTGTTGGCCGTCGGCTTGCACAGCCAACACGGTGCAGCTCTTGACGGCTTCGCCGTTGAGGTGCAACGTGCATGCCCCGCACGACGATGTGTCGCAACCGACATTGGTGCCGGTGAGTCCTAATTGTTCGCGAACGTAATGAACCAACAACGTGCGTGGTTCGACGTCGCTGTCGTGGGTGGTGCCGTTCACTGTGACACGAATCTGCACGATGCAATCCCTTTCGGTCGGTTGCCAAACTCGATGTGGAGTTCGCTGCCCCCAATGGCGAATGTAATCATGCCTCATCTGAGGGGGTGAGTGCGATACGACAGAGCAACTTTGCGAAAAACCTGGC
>JAYTWP010000290.1:0-6161 GCA_043743395.1 Actinomycetota bacterium
CTCGTCGCTCCTGACTTCGCATCCTGGAGCGACGTGCGTCTGCGCAATGAGAAATGGCTCGTCCCGTGGGAGCCAGCACGGTTGCCCAATCAAGGCGACCCAACGCGCGAACGCGATGCCTTCACGACGCGTTGTGCTGCTCGCGATCGCGATCGCCAGATGGGCGTTGCATACGCGTTCGGTCTGTTCGTCGACAGCGCAGTTTCGGGCGAGGTCAACCTCAACACCGTGGTTCGCGGCGCTCAGCAAAGTGGCACCATTGGATACTGGATCGATCGGTCACGTGCCGGGCACGGCTACATCGCCGAGGGCGTGTGCGTACTGCTGCGGTTCGCGTTCGAAGAGCTCCGCCTGCACCGGCTCGAAATCTGCATCATCCCGCGCAACACCAATAGCCGCAGGGTGATGGACAAGTTGCAACTGCGCGACGAGGGCGTGGCTCAGCGTTTCCTCGAAATCAATGGCGTGTGGGAAGACCACTTGCGCTACGCGATCACTCTCGAGGAATGGCGCGACCGCCAAGACGAACTCGCCGCAGCCTGGCTGTAGCGAGCCTGGTTGTAGCGCCCGTCTGGCGCCGAATGCCGGTCAGGCCTGCTCGGCAACCGCCCGGGTGACGACTGCTCTGGCCTTGCGTACCGACGTGCGACGCTTCCAGCTCTTCATCTTCCAGTGACGTGGCTCCTGCTTGGTGGCATTGGCCTTGCCCTTGGCGGAATCGTGACGGTGGCTCGGCACCCACGCTCGGCCCGGTTCGTGCAGATCCTCTGGCTCAGAGCCTGCGCTGACCTGGTTGGCAACGGACTGCAATTCGCTGTTGATGCGATGCCGCTCGTTGTGGGCATGTGCACGCAGGTCCATTTTTGGCGGCGGGGCCGCCTCCTGCATGTGATGGCGCTGGCTCATCTTCTTGTACCTCCTGTTGGAACGTACGGTTGAGGAACTCCCCTTACTTCGGAACGTACACCCATCACCCCGTGCAGGGAAAGCACCATCACGACTTTTTCGACGAGATTTTCTGCTGCAGTGCTGCAATGCGATCTGCGAACCACGGCTGACGCGTACTCCACACTTGGGGATCGAGCTCGCGCTTGACGGCGGCCGGGTGGTTGTCGATGTCGGCCATGTCCTGGATGGTTTGTTTGACGATGATCGCCAACTCACGCGGCGCGCTCGCCGCGCGAGCCGCCATGGCCTGGGCGACATCAAGCAGCTGATCGTCGTCGACGCAGCGATGAACGAGGCCGACACGCTCGGCCTCTGCGCCATCCATGACCTCACCGAACACCACTGCGGCCATCGTCGCCTGCGGGCCTGCGATGCGACGGAGCATCCAGGTGTGACCGCCGCCAGGATGGATTCCGATCTGCAGGAACCTGGTGTCGAACTTGGCGCGACGACCAGCGATGCGTACATCGCAGCCGAGCGCGAGGTTCATACCCGCGCCAACGGCGGCTCCGTTCACGGCGGCGAGAGTCGGCAACGGGCTGCGCGCAATTCGGAGGAATCCCTCATAGATGCTGCCGAGGCTGTGCTCGGATGACTCGGCGAGATTGCCCAGATTCGCTCCGGCACAAAACGCGGGCGGCGTACCCGTGACCACGAGTGCGCCCACATTTGGATCGGGTTCGATGGCGTCCATCGCCGCAATGATTTCCTCGACCATCGGCGCAGTGAGGGTGTTGCGCTCGGCGGGATTGTTGAGGGTGAGGGTCGCGACGCGATCGGTGATGGTGACTTCGACAAGACTCATGCCCAGATTGTCGCATGTGCCAAGGTTGCGGTGTGAATGCACCTGATCCTTCGCCGGACGCCGCCCTTGCACCCGCGCGTCCAGCAGCAACGGTGGTCGTGGCCCGCGAAGTCGCCGACACGCTCGAAGTGCTGCTTCTCAAGCGCAGTGATGTCGGCGCCTTTGCCGGCATGTGGGTATTCCCAGGTGGGCGCGTGGACGACACTGATGAGGGCCACGACGAAATCACGCGCGCGGTGTCGGCCGCACTACGTGAAGCACGTGAGGAAGTCGCGGTGGCCCTTCAACCTGACAGCCTCATTGCGCTCTCGCACTGGACGCCGCCGGCAATCGCGCCCAAGCGTTACACCACGTGGTTCTTCGTGGCGACCTGGGCCGGCGATGATGTACAGATCGACAATCACGAGATCGTCGAAGCTCGCTGGATGACACCCAGCGACGTCATCGCCGAGGGTCTACCCATTGCACCGCCCACGCATGTCACCCTGATCACGCTTGCCGAGGCCGGGTCATTGAACGGCATCAGGGAGATCGTCACACAACGCGGCATCGAGCGCTTCGTGACCGTGCCGACACAGCATGAGGGGTCACTCGTGCTCCTGTGGGAGCCGGACGCCGGGTACAAGACCGCCGATCCGACAGTGGCGGGTCACCGTCACAGAATGGTGATGCGTGATGGACTGCCACATAGCTATGAACGCACCTGGGGATAGGGTCAAGCCGCATGCTTGATCACGTCTTCACCGATGCCATCGGCGCACTTCGCGACGCGTTCGAGGGAGCGTTCCTCGAACGACAGGCCTTCGAGGAGCACTTCCAGATCGATGTCTTGCTCGGCGACATCACTTGGGAAACGAGCTACGGACTTCCCGGCGAGGGACAACCGCCACGCGTCGTGGCACATATCACCTTCGACTGGCCCACATGGAGCCAGACCGCCTACCGCCGCTGGTACGTCGACGAAGTGCTCGACGAGCAACCCTCGATCGAGATGGAGATCGTGTTCCGCGTGCAACGTCTCTCCGAGCAACCCGACCCGACCCCCGTTCAGTCGATGGTTCCTGCCTCTAGCCCGCTCATCGGCAACGAGCGGCTTGAACGGGCGGGCGCGACCGTGGAGATCGGCTACTTCGGCGAACCTGCCGACTCACCTGAGTACGCGATCGAGATCACGTACGAGGGGGTGTACGAACTCGCCGAAGAAACGTTGGCCGACGGCGCGAGCAAACTTCTCGACGAACACTTCGGAACACTCGGTGCATGGATCGCCACCACACTCGTCAAACTCGGCGACCTTCGACTCAACTTCTTGCCAGCCGACGACACCGACTCGTGAGCAGCTGATCGAGCCTGGCACGATCAGCTCATGACCGATGTTGTCCTGCTCGAAATCAGTGATCGAATTGCTACTGTCACGCTCAACCGGCCCGACGCCCGCAACGCCCTGAGCACCGAAGTACTGAGGCTGTTTCCAGCCCTCATGCGCGAGGCCGACGGTCGCGACGATGTCGACGTCGTGATTCTCACCGGGGCCGACCCAGCGTTCTGCGCTGGGCTCGACCTCAAGGAGTTGGGATCGAGTGGGCGCAACCTCGGCGCGGTCGGCGGCTCCACCGAGGGTTCGGCAACGGAGTTGGCGCGTGGGCCATTTCCGGCGATGACCAAGCCAGTCATCGGCGCGATCAACGGCGTTGCAGTCACGGGCGGATTCGAACTCGCGCTCAATTGCGATTTCCTTGTTGCGAGTGAGCACGCCAAGTTCGGCGACACCCATGCCCGCGTCGGTGTCATGCCAGGGTGGGGTCTGACCGTGTTGCTACCGCAAGCCATTGGTGTGCGCCGAGCTCGGGAAATGAGTTTCACGGGCAATTTTCTGAGCGCGCATGAGGCACTGCAATTGGGTCTCGTCAATCATGTGGTCGCACACGTCGACCTGATGCAAACCGCCCGACGATTGGCGCGCGACATCGCCGGAAACGATCAAGCTGGCGTTCGTCAGATTCGGCGGACCTATGCGGCGATCACCCGGGATGAACACAGCTGGGAGATCGAGGCTCGTGACGGCGCCGAGTGGACGCGGACGATGTTCAGTCCGGACAAGGTGGCCGAGCGGCGCGACGAGATCATCTCGCGCGGTCGCGAGCAATAAGGGGTTTCAGGCCACAATCAGGGTTCAGACAACGCGACGGCGGCGGGCCAGTACAACCAAGCCCGTTCCCAAGCTGATCGTCACAAGTCCGCCGAGAGCAACAAGGCGAGAGCCAGCGCCAGTTGCCGGAAGCAGCGGCGCCTCACTGGCCCGCAGCGACGAAGATTGGAAGCCCGACGACTGCAGGCTCGGCGCATCGCCGACTGCAACGAACTGACATTGGGCCACGATCAGGTCGACGGACGTGACGTGCACGGCCGCAGCCCCGTTGTTGCTGACGGCGATGGCGCCGCCGGAAACGTCCGCACCGTTGCCCGCGACTGCATCGCCGATACGCACGAGCATCGCGCTTGGCGACCCTTCACCCGTGGACACTGCGAAAGAGATAACAGTGGATTGTTGCCCGAGTTGTTGGTCGACCCCGACGCCCGTGGAGAATGTCTCACCCGGGGCGAGGCCGACGTTGCCAGACCATGCGAACGGTTCGCTGTGACATGCCTTGGCCGATTCGTCCACAGCTTGACCAGCGTGGGCGTACTGCAGGGCGACACTGGACATACCTACACTGGACACGCCGAACAGCAACGCTGCCCCGATCGTGAATTTCGAAACCAGTTGCCTCATGCCAGCTCTCTCAACTCTGAGTGGAATTGAGGGCCGGTTTCGCGCTCGCTCCCCATCGGGCATTCGCGACCAGCTCGTCGCCAGATGGATCATTGCTTCCCTTGTGATTGTGACAATACCGCCGACGCGACTCGGAGTACAGAAAAACCTCGAGCAATGCCGACGAATGTGCCAAACGGCCTAGCCAGAGTCAGTCTTTGTCCCTTGTTCGCGCCGAAATTCTTGACACGACCGCGATAAGTCAGATCTCGGCACCGCGATCGCGCAGATCAGCCGTGACGGCCTCGGCGATGTGCAACGCCAAGATCTCGGCACCCGTGGAGTTCAGGTGGAATCCATCGATACTGCTGCGCACGCGCTTGCTGACCCCGTCGCGCGGATCGGTCACGTACTCTGCGTAGCCACCATCGAGGCCCGAGAAGATGTTCCACGAGTCGATGAACACGACGCCCGCATGCTGCGCGGCCTGATCGCGTACGACCTTGTCCTGAATCTTCAAGTTCGCAGTGATGACCGGATCATTGTCGTTGGGGATACCGACCCAGATCAGGGTGCGACCATCGGCGCCGAGCAGGTCCATCACCACACCTACTCGCTTGCCATATTCGGCGCGCCACTCGGGCGAATCGACGGGCTTGTTGAGTCCGTGAATCGCTTGGCCGTCATTGCCGCCGAACGTGACGATGACAATGTCGGGGTTGAATTTGGGAAGTTGTCGGGTGAAGCGAGCAGGCCAATCGAAGAAGTCGGGACGGGCCAAGCCCGAAGACACCTTGTAATCGAGCGTCGTCTTGACAACTTTGGTCTTAGTCAACAGCCGTTCGAGAAATGGCGCAAATGCACCGGCATCACTATCTCCCGCGATGTACACACGCGCTGGATCGGTGACGGTTGGCGTGCGACCGGCATCGGGCAATGTGGTCGGCGGGAGTGTTGTGGAGGTCGTCGTCGACACCGCTGCGACAGGCACGGTGTCGACACCCAATGAAGCGTCAGCAGGAGTCGAAATCGCGGCGACCGACTCGGTGCGATCGCGACTCAACAACCCTTCGGCACCCGTGACCCCGGCGTACAACAACGCGACAATCACAGCGGCGACGCCGATGCGGCGCAGCACATACGTACGGCGCGTACGGCGGCGCGTACGGCGAGTACCGGAGGGATTCTGAGAATTCATGAACTATGTCGAATTGTATTCCTCTTGGCGCTTCTGCATGCGGAACGAGGGCCGTCAGCCCACCTATTGATACACTCAATACAACTCATTGAATCCCCGCGATTCAATCCCTCAAGGAGACACACAGTGCGTAAGAACAAGCGTTATACCCTGGTGGCATTCATTGCCGCCGCAGGTTTAATCGCTACCGGCTGCGGCAGCGATAAGAAGGGATCGTCATCCAGCACGCTCAAGCTGGGTATCGCGTTCGATACCGGTGGTCGCGGTGATGGCACGTTCAACGACTCAGCGTCTCGCGGCGCCGATCAGGCCAAGACCGAACTCAAGGCAACGCTTGACGAACTCGAAGCCACGAGCGACCAAGACCGCAAGCCGAACCTCGAGACACTGACCAAGAACGGCGACAACCCCGTCATTGCAGTCGGCTTCTTGTTCGGTGACGACCTGAAGGCCGTCGC
>JAYTWP010000291.1:0-18808 GCA_043743395.1 Actinomycetota bacterium
GCCCGCGAGTGCCTCGGCGGTGCGCAGCGCTGCGACTCCGGTGCCGCCCGGCACCCGGTGCCAGCATTGTTCGAGTGTGTAGGCGACGCGCACGGCCTCCATCATGCCTGTTCAGCTCGTAGCATCGACGTTCATGAGCGCAGCATGGAAGGGAAAGACCGTTGTTGTCACCGGCGGCTCCGGATTTCTCGGTCGAGTCGTTGTCGCGAAACTCCGCGACGCCGGCGCCACCGTTGTCGCACCACGCAGCGCCGACTACAACCTCACGGTCCCCGGAGCCGCCGAACGGTTGCTCGCTGATTTCACACCGTCGCACGTCGTGCATCTCGCGGCGCGGGTGGGAGGCATCGGCTACAACCAAGTTGCACCGGCACCGTTGTACCTCGACAACCTCCTGATGGGCACGTACATGATCGAGGCAGCACGGGTGTCGTCTACCGTCGAAAAGACCACACTCGTGGGCACGGTGTGTTCCTATCCAAAGTTCACAGCAGTGCCCTTTCGCGAAGAGAGTCTTTGGAACGGCTACCCCGAGGAAACAAATGCACCATATGGCATCGCCAAGAAGGCACATCTCATTCATGCCCAGGTGAACGAAGCGCAGTACGGCCAGCGCTTTGCGTACCTTATTCCGACGAACCTCTACGGCCCGGGCGACAAGTTCCACCCCGCGGTATCGCACGTGATTCCGGCGCTGATGAAGAAATGTGTCGAGGGCAAGGAATCGGGCGCCGACAAGATCGATGTGTGGGGAACCGGCACCGCGAGCCGCGAATACTTGTTCGTCGAGGATGCTGCCGAGGCAATCGTGCTCGCAGCCGCACAGCACGTCGGTACCGACCCAATCAATATCGGCAACGATCGCGAGGTCACCATTCGCGAAACGGTCGAGACCATCGCCCGTCTCGTCGGCTTCGAGGGCGACCTCGTCTGGGACTCGACCAAGCCGGACGGCCAACCACGTCGGCGCGTGTCCGTCGAGCGCGCCGAACACTTGCTCGGATGGAAGGCGCAGATGGCGTTCGACGAGGGATTGCGGCAAACCCTGGCGTGGTACCTCGCCAATCGGGAGGAAGCAGAACGAGCGCCGACAGTTTCGTGAGATGGCCGAAGCCGACCGCGGTCGGCTCAGAGCCGGCTGATCAGCCCCGACAGCGATTCTTGAAAGTGCGGCAGCATTGGCAAGCCAGCGGAGCGCAGCACGGAATTGTCGAGCACGCTGTTCGCCGGACGCGGTGCTGGCCGTGGTGGCAGCAGATCAGCCGAAGCGATGGGGCGCACCATGTCGGCCGATTTGCCGGTCGCCACCACCACGGCCTGCGCAAACTCGAACCAGCTGACATCACCCTGATTCGTGACATGGTGGACCCCACTGCGCCGATCCTCTGCGAGGCGCCGCACCATTGTGGCGACATCGACGCAGAACGACGGATGGCCACGCTGGTCGTCGACGAAACTGAGCTGCCGATGCTGGGTGGCGAGACGCATGATGGTCTTGACCATGTTGTTGCCGTATTCGCCACAGAGCCAGCTCGTGCGCACCACTGTCGCAGATGTACCGAGGGCCAAGGCCTCGATTTCTCCGGCCAGCTTGGAAGCGCCGTACACCGATTGCGGATTCGGAATGTCCCACTCGTGATAGGCGCCCACCTTCGAACCATCGAACACATAGTCCGTACTGACGTAAACGAGGTGGGCTCGCACCCGATCACATGCCTCCGCAATCCACCGGACCGCGAGGCCATTGACCGCGAATGCGCGCTGTGCATTGGTCTCGCAATCATCCACCGCTGTGTACGCCGCGCAGTGGATGACGGCGTCAGGGCGCAACGTGGTGATCGTGCCCAGTACCGCATCGCGATCGACGACGTTCAGAGTGCCGCTATCGAAGCCGAACACGGTGTCGCCAACGGCCTCACAGGCCAGCACGGTGTCGTGACCGAGTTGGCCACCTGCGCCGGTGACCAGCACTCGCATCAGAGTGCCGCCCGGGCCTTGAGCGGCTCCCACCAAGCGCGGTTGTTACGGTACCAATCGACCGTCTCGGCGAGACCATCGACGAGGTTGTGCTGCGTCTTCCATCCGAGCGCGGTGACCTTGTCGTGCGTGATCGAATAGCGACGATCGTGACCGAGCCGATCAGCCACCGGAGTCACGAAGCTGTCGTCTCGACCCGTGAGTTCGAGGAGCCGATAGGTGATCTCTTTGTTGGTCACCTCATTGCCCGCGCCGATGTTGTAGATCTCGCCGACGTTGCCCGAGCGCAAGACGAGTTCCGCAGCAGTGTTGTGGTCGTGGACATGAACCCAGTCGCGCACGTTGCCGCCATCGCCGTAGAGCGGAACCTTGTGCCCGTCGAGCAGATTTGTGGTGAACAGCGGGATCAACTTCTCCGGAAACTGATACGGCCCGAAATTGTTGCTGCAACGCGTGACCAGTACGGGAAGACCGTGTGTCGTGTAGTAGCTGAGCGCAATGAGGTCACTGCCGGCTTTGGCCGCCGAATACGGCGACCGTGGGCCGAGCGGATCTGTTTCACTGAATGAACCATCGTCGATGGAGCCGTACACCTCGTCGGTCGAGATGTGCAAGAAACGCTCGACTCCGATCTGGCGGGCCACGTCGCACAACACGTTGGTGCCGAAGCAGTTCGTGCGCACGAACGAGTACCCATCGAGAATCGAACGATCGACATGGGTCTCGGCAGCGAAGTTGACCACGGCGTCGTGATCGCGCATTGCGGCCATGACATCGTCCTGATCGCAGATATCGCCCTTGACGAAGTGGCAGCGGTGGTCATCGATGAGGTCACGAATGTTTTCGAGGTTGCCCGCATACGTGAGCGCGTCGTACACCGTTACTGTGTCGTCGGTCGTGGCCAGAATATGACGCACGTAGTTTGAGCCGATGAATCCGGCCGCGCCGGTGACGAACTGCCTCATGTGCGCATCTGCCAATATGGGCGACGACCGACAGGAAGGTCCACTCGCAACGGATTTGATTGATCTCGCTCTGAAAGGATCGGATCGGTGACACCCCAATCACCGCCAACTGCGGGGTCGTTCCACATCACACCAAGTTCGTCCTGTGGGTTGTAGTAGCCATCCACGAGGTACGTGATGACCATGTCGGTGAGCGCCGCAAAACCGTGGGCGACTCCGGGCGGAATGAAGATCCCGACGTGATTCTCGCCGCTGAGATCGAGACACAGCGTGTTGCCGTCCGTGGGGCCGCCCTCGCGAAGATCGTGCAGCACCACGCGAGCAGTGCCGAACGGGACGTACCAGTAGTCGGCCTGATGCAGGTGATAGTGCAGGCCAACCACGGCACTGCGCTGACGGTTGGCACGATTGCCCTGCAGCATCTCGCGTCCGTTGGGAAACCATTCGCGTCGATAGGTCTCGATGAACAATCCGCGCTGGTCGCCGTGGATCGTAGGCTCCACGATCCAGGCTCCGGCGATGAGTTCACTCTCGTACACATTTGGCATCAGTTGCTCATTCCACGTCGATCTGGCAATGGTCGCCCACCATGAGGCGCAAGGCTCGCGGGCGCAGTTGGCTGTGCGTCACCACGGCCTCTTTGCCGATCAGGCTGTCCTCGAGACGAGGAATATCGGTGATCGTACTGCGCGTCATGATGACGGAATGCTCGACCTCACTGTTGGTGACCTCACAGTCGACACCGATAGCAGTGAACGGACCAATGAAACTGTCGGTGATCCGGGCCCCACTGGCAATCGCCACTGGGCCACGGATGGTTGAGTTGGTCACGACGGCGCCAGCTTCCACGATGACACGCCCGTCGATGGTGGACTTGTCGTCCACCGTGCCGTCGATACGAAGCTCGATCTTCTCGAGCAGCAGCCGGTTGGCCTCGAGCAGCGGCGTGAGCTTGCCAGTGTCGATCCACCATCCAGTGAGTAACTCACAACGCACGAGGTAGCCGTGATCGATGAGCCATTGGATGGCATCAGTGATCTCGAGTTCGCCGCGAGGCGATGGTTCGATGGACGCCACAGCGAGATGGATCGTTCGATCGAACAAGTACACGCCGACGAGCGCGAGATCGCTCGGTGGTTCGGCCGGCTTCTCGACGAGGTGCACCACATTGCCAGCAGCGTCGAGTGTGGCGATACCGAACCTGTGGGGATCGGGCACCTTCTTGAGCAAGATCTGCGCGGTCGGCGGCGATGCGCCAGCACGGGCCGCCTCGAACGCGTCCACGAAGGCCGCAAGGTCTTGCTCGAGCAGGTTGTCGCCCAAGTACATGACGAAGTCGTCGTCGCCCAAAAACGGACGGGCAATAAGCACGCAATGAGCAAGTCCGAGCGGCTGGTCTTGTGGGATGTAGGTGACATGCACCCCGAACTGGCTGCCATCGCCGACCGTGGCCATGACTTCGTCACGTGTGTCGCCGACGATGATTCCAAGTTCGGTGATACCGGCAGCAGCCATTGCCTCGATGCCATAGAACAGGATCGGCTTGTTGGCTACCGGCACGAGTTGCTTTGCGCTCGTGTGCGTGATGGGTCGCAGGCGCGTGCCCGCGCCGCCAGCAAGAATGAGAGCTTTCATACGACCTCCGAGTCTTGCGCAGCACGCTTCGGTACACAACCTAACTTGGAACGTCGTGTCGTCTCGCCGTGGCCGTCATCCGACAGGTGGAGCGGTGGTGCTGACACCGCGGAAATAGTCCAGCACCACGCCTGCTCCGTTGCCGAGTAATAACACTGCGTTGCCGCCGATGTCCTTACCGACAACTGGCAGCGAGAACGGCTGAAGGCCATTGCCGACTGCACCCCGAAGCGCGCCAGCCGCGTCGAGCACGTTCAGGCCGTCGTCGAGACGCACCGCGCGCGTGCTCGCCGCGAGCACACGACCAGTGCTGAGTGGATCGCCCTTGACCTGCGCAATGGCGGCTTGCACCGCCGTGTTCACGAATTGCTGCTGGCGCTTGGTGCGCCCGATGTCGGAGGTGCCGTCTCGTACCCACGCACCATTCTCAAACGTCTCGTAATAGCGACTGCGCGTATATGCAAGGCCCTGAATTCCATCGAGGATGTAGCAACCGGGGGCTGTGATGTTCAGCCCGGTGTGCACATCGCGTGCAGGCGTTGCGAAGCACACCTGTACGCCGCCGATTGCATCGACGAGAGACTTGAATCCCTGAAAGTCGACTTCGAGATAGTGATGAATCGGTATGCCGAGCGCTTGCTGCACGGTCTGCACGAGGGTGGCGGGCCCGCTCTGGTAGGCGGAATTGATGCGACTCTTCTTCGAGGTGCCGACGATGTCGACCCACAAGTCACGGGGGATGGACAACAACGATGCGGGGCCACCATTGCGATCGCGGCGAAGCACCATGATGGTGTCACTGCGATGACCGGTGACGTCGGTCGCGCTGCCGATGCCGCCATAGTCGGGCGAGGTGGGATCGGAACCCTCGCGGCTGTCGGACCCAACGAGGAGGAAGTTCTCTACGTTCGGATTCTCCGGACTGAGCACACCGCGCAAACCTGGCACGCGAGCGATGCCGGCTACTTGTTGCTTCGCCGCGCTGAGGACGCCGATTGAGCTGAATGTGGCCACCAGGCCAATGGACAAAAGCATCGTGCCGACTCGGCGCGGTCGGTGGCGACGACCGCCAACATGCCAGATCGCGCCGAGGGGGTTGGGCGGTTGCGCTGAGTCACGAGGGGACGACGCACTCTGCACGAGTACTCACGGTACTCCGACGTCATCAATGGATCAGGTCATACCGGTCGGAGATGAATGACATCGCCGGTATCGATGCGGTGGGTCATTGCACAGTCGTCGAGCACGACCAAGCGGCCGTCCGTCTCGACGTCGGTAGCGCGTCCGGTGACCGAGCGGTCACCGGGCAGATCGACGCGCACGTGCTGGCCGATGGTTGCGAGGTGCTTCCGATACAAGGGGGTGATTGCCGCAGGGAGTGCGTCATAACTCGTGAGGATCGCCGCCAAGAGCTGCCCGGCCGAGACCGAATCACCGAGGCGGGCTGCGTCAGGTGGCGCCCAGCCGACATTGACGCCTATCCCCACGACGACGAAGTCACCCTCGGGTGAGCTCCCCGCCTGTGCAAGCACGCCTGCAAGTTTTGCGCCATCGACCAACAAGTCGTTCGGCCACTTGAGGCTCACATTGAGATTGGCAACGAGCCGACACGCGTCCAGCGCAGCGAGCGCGATGCGCTGTGTCAGCTCATGGGCAAATTGAGGTACGTTCCGCAAGAGCAAGCTCACCAACAAGTTCGCCCCCGCCGGCGCCTCCCAACGGCGCTCGAGACGACCTCGACCAGCGGTCTGGTGACCGGCCGCCAACACAGTGCGATCGGGCGCTCCGGCGACTCCGGCGGCGAGAAGATCGGCGTTGGTCGAGCCGGTCTCGGCAACCCAATTCACGTACCAACCCGGGGGCCACGTACGTGGCCAGCCGTCTGGCGGCAGCGATTCAGACATAGTTTCAGCCTAGGCCGATCAAGGTATTCACCGTGTCAGGTGGCAATGACAGGCGTCCAGAGGTCATCATGAGAACCGTGCTGAACAAGATCTTGATCGCCAACCGTGGAGAAATCGCCGTCCGAGTCATTCGGGCGGCCCGAGAACTGGGCATCGCGACAGTCGCGGTTTACTCCGAGCTCGATCGAAACGCGCTCCATGTCCGACTCGCCGACGAGGCATTTGCGCTCGGCGGTCAGACCGCGGCGGAGAGCTACCTCAACACAGAAGCGATCTTGAACGCGATCCGCCTCAGCGGTGCCGACGGTGTGCACCCTGGCTATGGCTTCTTCAGCGAGAACCCAGACTTCAATCGGGCGATCACCGAGATGGGCGTCGCGTTCATCGGTCCCCCAGCCTCGGCTGTCGATGTCATGGGCGACAAAGTGAGCAGCCGCAAGGCGGCACTCGAGGGTGGAGCACCCATTGTTCCCGGCACGACCGAGTTCGCACAGGGGGCCCAGGAGATCATCGACTTCGGCAACTCCTCGGGCTGGCCCGTGGCCATCAAGGCAGCGTTCGGTGGCGGCGGCCGCGGCATGAAAGTGGTACATCTGCCCGGCGACGTTCAAGCCGCTGTCGACAGCGCCCAGCGCGAAGCCAAGGCCTACTTCGGGCGAGACGAGATCTACGTCGAGCGTTACCTCACGTGGCCGCGCCACATCGAGGTGCAGTTGGTCGGCGACCAACACGGCAACGTCGTGTGGATCAGTACCCGCGACTGCTCGGCACAACGTCGTCATCAAAAGCTCGTCGAAGAAGCGCCTGCGCCCGCGCTGCCGGACGGCGTCGAAGAAGCGATGGGGCAGGCCGCGATCAAGGTCGCGAAAGCTGTGGGCTACTACAACGCCGGCACCGTCGAATTCATCTATCAGGACGGCGAGTTCTACTTCCTTGAGATGAACACCCGCCTCCAGGTGGAGCATCCGGTCAGCGAGGAGATCACCAGAATCGATCTCGTGGAATGGCAGATCCGCGTCGCCAGCGGTGAACCGCTCCCGATGACGCAGGCAGAAATCGCGGCCGCTCGATACGGACACAGCATCGAGATCCGGATCAATGCCGAGAACCCCGCGGGCGGCAAGTTCACGCCGAGCCCCGGCGTGATAACGAAGCTGACGACTCCCGATGGGTTCGGCGTTCGGTTCGATGGTGGCTATCAGGCAGGCGACGAGATCAGCCAGTACTACGACAACCTCGTGGGCAAACTCGTCGTCTGGGGCAAGGATCGTCCCACCGCAATTGCGCGCACGATCCGCGCCCTGGAGGAAATGGTTGTCGAGGGCGTGGCCACAACCATCCCAGCCGATCTCGCGATCCTCAAACACCCCGATTTTGCGGCGGTGCAACACAGCACCAAGTGGGTCGAGGAAGTACTCGATCTCAGCGGCATCGAGGCGCCGACCCCGCCCGCACGGACGGACGAAGATGCCGACCCACTCGTGCAGCGCAACACCACCATCGAGGTCAACGGCAAGCGCTTCGATGTGCGCATGTGGGTGCCCGAAGGCCAGACCGTTGTTCAGACCGCCGGCGCAAAGGCGGCCAAGAAGCCCGCTCGGGCGGCCGGGGCCGGCGCCGGCGCTGGTGGTGCGGGTAGCGGAAACGTGACGGCCCCGATGCAGGGGACGATCGTCAAGATCCTCGTCGAGGTCGGCCAGGAGGTCGAGACCGGGCAATCGGTCGTGGTGCTCGAGGCGATGAAGATGGAGAATCAGATCGCAGCCGAGCGCACCGGAACCGTGAAAGAGATCAAGACCACCACAGGAGCCACAGTTGGCGCCGGCGATGTCCTGATCGTCATCACCTAATGGCCTGACTCAGCGCGAACACCTACCTCGGGCGCATCACCACGATGGTACCGGCAGCTTTGTCGTGCCAACCCTGTTGACGCTTATCGAACATGGCCGTGGCATACACCGCGACGCTCAGCACGAATCCGATGCCGGGGATGACACCGGCAGCGAGTGGCACGAGAGCGCGCACGGCCGAAGATGACCAGAGCACAGACCCTGCGGTATCGACCCGCACGACTCGGGTTCCGAGCGCCAATTTGCCGACGGTACGGCCCCAGCCCGTGATCATCGCGAATTCATAGACGAAGGCAATGGCGACGACGGCGATATTCAGACCGAACGCCTTCTTCGAAAGATCGTCACTCGTTCGAACACCTACCGCATACGCAAGGAGCAACACCGGCGCCAAGACAATGAGTTGATCGAGTGCCTGGGCAACCATGCGTCGCCAAATCGGCGCAAGCGTCACATCCGCGGGCAGACCGAGTTGCTGGTTGTGTTCGGCCCGCTCGAAGCTGGCTTGGTCGAAGGGCTCCACTGTGGGTCGGTTCATTCAGCAGCTTCGGCGAGCGCTTCACACAAAGCCGGGTGCACGAGCAGGCTCTCAACAATATCGCTCACAGTCAGGTTTGCCGTAACGGCAAGCGCGATGACACTGATCAGCTCGGCCGCGTGACGACCGACGATCGATCCACCGAGCACGACACCAGTCGCCGGGTCGGAAACGATTTTGACGAAGCCACGTGAGTCGTTGTTGATCAAGGCTTTCGGATTGGAACTGAACGGAACCTTGGTCACTCTGATCTTTCGACCGACAGCAAACGCTTCGGTCTCGGCGAGGCCGACATCGGCGATCTCGGGCTCGGTGAAAATTGCAGACGCGGCCTTGTCGTAATCGAGGTGGCGATGGGCCACCTTGTGCAGACCCATCACATGTTCGGCAACCTTGCGACCCTGTGTGCTCGCCACCGATGACAGTGGCAGCTTGCCGCTGACGTCACCCGCGGCATAGATATGGGCAACATTGCTCTGGCAGTGACGGTTGATCGTGACATAGCCGCCATCTGCTTTGACTCCGGCGGCCTCGAGCGCGAGGCCATCGGTGTTCGGCACGGACCCGATGGCGAGCACAGCGTGCGAACTGCGCACGACCCGACCATCGTCGCAGCTGACGGTGACTTCGTCTCCGGCGCGCTCGATCGAGATGGCCCGCGCGCCTTTCAGCAGCCGCACTCCACGGCGCAGGAAGTCGTCTTCAAGCACTGCCGCGACCTCTGGGTCCTTACTTGGTAGTACCTGTTGTCGGCTGACGACCAACGACACCGCCGAACCGAACGACGAGAACATATGCACGAACTCAACGCCGGTGACGCCGGAGCCGACCACCGTGATACTCGTTGGAAAAACCTTGGGGGGATAGCAGTCACGAGTGCTCAGGATGCGCTCGCCGTCTGGCTGGCACCATTCGGGAATCCGCGGACGCGAGCCCGTTGCCACGAGCACAGCATCGGCCTCGATGCGCTCGATACCCGAACTCGTGACGACGTCGATCTCGTGCGGTCCCGCGAAATGGGCCGACCCCATCAGCAAGCGGACGCCCTGGCTTTCGAGCAAGCGGATCGTGTTGCTCTGCAGTCTGCCCTTGATGTCTTCGATGCGGCCCTCGAGCGCCTCGATGTCGACCTCGGCTTGCTGCTGCTCGAGCCCCATGCCCTGGATGCGCCTGGTGAAGCTCATTGCTCCACCGGTGGCGATCATCGTCTTCGACGGAATGCAGTCCCACAGGTGAGCGGCCCCGCCGATCACGTCGCGCTCGATCATCGTGACACGCGCACCCAACCGAGCCGCATACGTGGCCGCTGTATTGCCCGCAGGGCCACCGCCGATGATCACGAAGTGAGTTGACACAAGCGGTGAGGCTACTCGCCGGTTCCCCAACCGTCGTCCTGGAACAGGGTCGCACGGGTTGAATGCGTCGCGTCGGCAACGCTGGTGCCGTGTGACGCAGCGTTGATACCCACCGGCACAGGCAGGTTCGGGCAGTACCTAGATGGGTACTGATACAGATCGCGCCGCTCGCCCACCCATTCGAAGTGCATGCCGTCGGCGGTTAAGAAGTTTCCGCCCCACGCAAAATTATGCTTGCGAAAGATCCGCACGACGTCGCAATTCATTTGTGGCACAGCACCCTGAGCGTTAGTCGTGGTATTGGTGTCGAGCGGCGCACCCCACGAGTGCCGTGACAAGAAGCCGAGATTGCCTGTGACACGGTTGAACCGCGGGTAGTAACAGCCGCCATATCTATTGGCATTGGCGACATCGATCTGACCACCGAGGCCAGCGCTCACGACCTCCGCCAGCGCCGCCTGCAAGTCCGCCCGAATCGCATTGTTGCATCGAGCACTGATACCTGTGGAGTAACCCTCGCGGTCAGAGGGCAGATTGGTGGCCACCCATGTCGGAGTCACGTCGACATCGATGCCGTTGGGGCGAACCCGGTAGGCGAACTCGCCCATCAGCGCCTTGGTCTGAGTCATGCTCAAGTTGAAGTCGGGATCGAACGGATCCCAGCTGCGCCGTACGCGGGTGTCTGCGCGAGATTCGAGACCGAAGGACGCGAGCGCGCCATCGATGCTGTCTCGCGACGGGAAGCCCCAGATCACAATGCTCGTCACATTGACCACACCGAGACGGTCACCCTGTAGTGGCGACAGCAACAACTCGGTACCGCCGATGGTGCGGTCGGGGGCGAGCATGCCGATCGCGAACCGAACGACAGACCCGGATGCATCGAGAAGATCGATCGTGTCACCGACCATTGCACCTCGGATTGCAGCCGTGCTCGCGCCCATCACGATCTCACCGCGAGCGACGACGGCGGCGACATCGCGACCCATCAGAGGAGCGATCGCCGCAGTGGGCAAGACGGTGACGTTCATCGGAAAGTGAAAGCCGACAATCTCGGGTTGTTGCACGACATCGGCTCCTCGCCGAACCCGATCCATCGGCACACTCGCACCCCGAGATTCTGACCATGCAGCGCGCGCCGCGTCGGCAGCAGCAGTCGCGCGTTGGTAGACGTCGAACGAAAGCACGCTCGACTGCGCGACACGCACCACATTCGTAGGATTCAACTGTGATTGCGCTGGCGCGATCACATCTGCTGCGATGGAGACGCCCGGGAGCGGGGCCGTTGCCTGTGTGGGCGACAGGGCTGCCAAGAGGGTGAGCGCGCCGATCAGAACTGCTACGACACGTTTCATCGGCACGACTCTACGACCGTGAGGACGCCGGCCCATGGCAGGCTCGCACACGATGACCCAGGCGGAATTGGCTCGCGTTCGTGCCGCACGACCGGATACCGTTGAATCACTGTGAATGAGACACCCGACGCCTCCCTCGACCCAGAGTCCAACCTGCTCAGCGGTAGTGGACTGGAAGCTGAGAAGGCCAAGCGTCTTGCCAAGCTCGACGATCTTCGCGCAGCCGGTTCGGATCCGTACCCGTATCGATTCGACCGCAGTCACACCCTGCGCGAGATCCGTGACGCTCATGGGTCACTCGAGCCCGGCACCGAAACCGACATCAGGGTGGCCATTGCCGGACGGATGATGCTCAAGCGCGAACAGGGCAAGCTCATCTTCGCGACAGTGCGGGACCGCAGCGATGACATTCAGCTATTCGTCTCAAAGGCGATTGTCGGCGACGACGCGTTCGCTGCGATCGGCGACCTCGATCTCGGCGACTGGATCGGCGCCGAAGGGATCGTCATGACGACACGCAAGGGAGAACTGAGCGTGCGCGTCGATCACCTGCAACTGCTCTCCAAGGCGGTGCGCCCTTTGCCAGACAAGTGGAAGGGTCTCACCGACACCGATACCCGCTACCGACAGCGGTACGCCGACCTCATCGTCAACGAAGAAGCACGACGAACATTCCAGATTCGCCATGCCGTCATCGCCAGCTTCCGACGCACGTTGAACGACCACGGCTACATCGAGGTAGAGACTCCTCTTCTGCACATCGAAGCAGGCGGTGCTCACGCGCGCCCGTTCATCACGCACCACAACACGCTCGACATGACGCTGTATCTGCGTATCGCGCTCGAACTCCATCTGAAGCGACTTATCGTGGGTGGCATGGAACGCGTCTTCGAGATCGGTCGCGTCTTTCGCAACGAGGGCATCAGCACGCGGCACAACCCCGAGTTCACGATGATGGAGTCATACCAAGCGTTCGCCGACTGTGCCGACATTATCGCCCTCACCGAAGAGCTCATTGTCAACGCGGCACGCGACGCGATCGGTACCACTGTCGTCACGATCGACGACGAAACCGTCGACCTTGCCGAACCGTGGAGGCAGGCCCGCATGATCGATCTCGTCGAGAACGCAATCGGAGTAGCCGTCCATCCGTCACAGCCGATCGACAAACTGCGTGCCCTCGCCGTGGAACACGGCGTCAACTGCCCGCCGCGTTGGGGAACGGGCAAGATCATCGAAGAACTGTTCGAGGCAACAGCCGAGCACAAGCTCGTGCGACCGACCTTTGTCACTGGACACCCCGTAGAGATCAGTCCACTCGCCCGCGTGGATCGCAACGACCCATTTCTCACCGAACGTTTCGAGCTGTTCGCCGGCCGCCGTGAACTGGCCAACGGCTACACCGAGCTCAACGATCCAGTCGAGCAACGCAAGCGGTTCGAGGACGAGCAACTTGCAAAGGACGCGGGTGACGACGAAGCCTGGGGCGTGGACGAGGACTACATCCGTGCCCTCGAATACGGTCTGCCACCCACCGGTGGTCTCGGCGTTGGAATGGATCGCGTGATCATGTTGCTGGCGGGCGTTACGTCCATCAAGGAAGTCATCCTGTTTCCCACCCTGCGCCCCGAGGTTTTCTGACATGACACTCGCATGGGGTCGCGGCATCGCGACCATCGCCGCTGACGGCACGGTCCTCGATACGTGGTACCCACACCTGGGTCTCGGCGCAATCCCGGATGCGCCGAGCACGGACGAGCTCGCCCCGATGTACGCCAACGACCCACTTCGCGATGTCACTACTGAGGCTGTCTCGCTGCAGATCGACACCGAGGTCGCTCCAACTACTGCTTCTGACGTGTACTTGCGTTTACATCTGTTGTCGCATCGCCTGATGAAGCCGCGCACCATCAACCTCGACGGCATCTTCGGTCTGCTCGCAAATGTGGCGTGGACCAGTCTGGGCCCGTGCGCAATCAGCACCATCGACAAGGTGCGCATCAGGGTCCGCACGGCCGGCCAAATCCTCGCCATCCACAGTGTCGACAAGTTTCCACGGATGACCGACTACGTCGTACCTTCGGGTGTTCGTATTGCCGATGCTGATCGAGTACGCCTCGGGGCGCATCTTGCGGTGGGCACGACCGTGATGCACGAGGGCTTCTGCAATTTCAATGCAGGCACGCTCGGCACCTCGATGATCGAGGGTCGCATCACGGCTGGCGTCATCATCGGTGATGGCAGCGACATCGGCGGCGGAGCATCGATCATTGGCACATTGTCAGGCGGCGGCACGCACATGGTGTCCGTTGGCGAGCGTTGTTTGCTCGGCGCCGAGGCGGGCATCGGCATCAGCCTCGGCGACGAATGTGTTGTCGAAGCGGGCCTGTACGTCACTGCGGGCACGTTGGTGAAGCTGCCCGACGGCGATGTCGTCAAGGCGCGTGAACTCAGCGGAGCCAGCGGTTTGTTGTATCGGCGCAACAGCCAGACAGGGGCCGTCGAGGCAATACCTCGGTCGGTGAAATGGGACGGCCTGAACGGCGATCTCCACAAGAACTAGCTGCCTCGCTCGACCGCGTCATCAGTTGAAGTGCGGGATCACATGCTTGCCGACGAGCTCGATCGTCTGCATGACCTTCTCGTGGGCAATGTCGTAGGGGTTGACGAGACACAGCAACATGTCGACGCCCGCAGCTTCGTAGCGGCGGCAGATCTCGATCGCATCGTCGGGCGTACCGCACGCGCAGGCGCCCATCATCTGCAGGATGTCAAGTGAGAGCAGATCAAGCGAGCCGTCCTTGTCGTGCTCGTGCATTCCTTGCGCGTATCCGTAGTTACCGAGCTCTTGGCCGCGCTCGTTCATCCACTCTGCCAGCGACCCGATGATGCGCGCCCCCATCCGCGGATACCACTCGAAGCTTCTGCGCGCGACACTCTCGGCTTCAAGGCGCGTGGGCGCAACATTCATCATCGTGAATGTGGACGCGGTGGAGTTGACGGACTTACCGAGTGGCTGAGTGCACCGACGCTGTCCTTCTCGGTAGATGTCGATTTTGCGCTTGATCTCCTCGGGTGGAACGCCGACCGCGAAGCTGCACAAGCCGATCCCCAACTCGCCCATCTGCGCGTGGCCTTCGTCGCTGGTGGTCGCGCCGAAGATCGGAGGGTGAGGGCTCTGAATCGGCTTCGGCAGGACGCGCCGCTTGGGCATGCTCCAGGTCTTGCCGCTGAACTCGTGTTCATCGTTCGTCCAACATCCGACGACATGACCAATGGCCTCGAGCCACATTGCACGCGTCTCATGTGGATCGATGCCGAACCCCTCGAGCTCGAGACGCGTGCTGGATCTGCCGGTACCGAAATCGACTCGACCATTCGAGATGAGGTCGAGCACAGCCACCGATTCCGCGGTACGCACCGGATGGTTGTAAGGAGCCGGCATGAGCCGCACGCCGTAGCCGAGGCGAAGGTTCTGGGTACGTGCCGCGATGGCGCCGTAGAGCACCTCGGGATTTGAACAGTGGCTGTATTCGCTGAGGAAGTGGTGTTCGACAGACCAGAACGCGTGCCAGCCAAGTTTGTCAGCTGCCACTGCTTGCTCGATCGTGTTCTGATACGCAAGCCGCTCGCTATCGGGTGTCCACGGCTTCGCAACAGGTATCTCGGAGAACAGCGCGAACTTCATATCGCGACAATAGTTCTGCATCCAAAGCTGCGGCAAAGTGCGCCGGGCGCGACAGCGGTCGATCCCAACATGCCCGCAATCGTGTGAGTGGCCCGAGCAGAACGCCCGGGCCACTGCACACGTCATCTGAAATTCGTGATCAGCCGACTTCGTAGAACAACACGGCGTGAGCGAGCTCAACAGTGCCGTTAAGGAATCGCAACGTTGCAGAATATTGCCCCGGGGCTTGACCCTTTGAGGTAGATCCCGAGACAGCGATCGCGGTGGTCGCACCGGCTTCGATGGTCGCGGTGTTCGAGGCAAACCCCGGGCCTGAACCATCGATCGTCACGGTCAGCTGAGAAGCGGTCGTATTCGTGACGCTGATTGTGGCCGACCGAGTCTGGCCAGAGCCCGATGGGACACGACCAAAGCTCACGCTCACCGGATCGAGCAACACCTTGGCATTGACAGCCGAAAGCAGGTTCTCGCGGCCTGCACCAACGATGTTCGGATCGGTAACCGTCGAGAGGCCGGTCCGGAAATCCTTGAGGACTCCCTCCTGCGCTGTGTTCACGATCGCGGAGCGCACCTGTGCTGCACTCCAACCGGAATGCTGTTGCCGCACCACCGCGGCAGAACCGGCGAGGTGAGGGGTCGCCATCGAGGTGCCCGAGAAGAACGCAAAGCATGGCGCTGCTGCACAGAATCTTCCCGGGATCGAGCTGAGCACGTTGACGCCGGGCGCCACGACGTCGGGCTTGACGCGGCGATCAACATCGGTTGGGCCCTGGCTGGAGAACCCAGCCATGATGTCGACGTTAGTAGTCAGCTGGTACGAGAGGGTTCCCGAAATCGTTGCCAGTCCACTCGCTGAGAGCAGGCTCGCCTTCGCAACGATCGACACCATGTACGCCGGGATCGTTGGCTGGTTCGCAGTGCCGTCCTGGCCCATGGCCGTGGGATCGCCTGCGACATTGTTCACCACGATCGTCGCAACTGCACCTGCAGCTTGCGTGTTACGGATCTTGGTGGAGAAGGTGCAGGTGCCACGACTGATGATTGCGATCTTGCCGGTCAGACTGCCTGCGGCGAGCGCTGCACACGCCTTGGAAAGGCCGGCGGCGTTGAGTACGACGGCTACCGAAGCCGAAAGGCCCGCCGCAGCGACAACGCCGAAGTCTCCGCTCGCGATGCTGTAAGAGTTTGTGCCGAGGGTGAGCGACGCACCCACGAAGTGCCCCACGGTGCTGGCACCAGCGGTGAGTGCCCGGGCGGCCATGCCGGGCGAGTCAACGGTGTCATGACCAGGACCGTCGTTGCCAGCCGCAACAGCCACGACGACGTCGGCTTGATCAATGTTGTCGACGGCAACGGTGAGTAGGTCTTGGATACCGTGCGAGCCGCCACCGAGGCTCATATTGATGACGTCCATTCCATCACCGACTGCGGCATCGAGCGCGTTGAGGATGTCTTCACTGCGCGCATTGGCGACGTCGCCCGGGAACACGTTGTAGTTGCCGAGAAGTGCCTTCGGCGCGACGCCAGACATGCCATACGGAATGGCGGCGCCGTTGACGGTCGCCGGCGTCTGATAGTTGCAGGCAATTGTGCCAGAGACATGCGTTCCGTGGTCACCAATCGCCTCGGCGGTATACGCCTTCGATGGGGTCTTGTTGTTGAATACCTTCGCAACGATGACCTTGTTGTTGGTGAACCGAGTATCGCCGAGTTGGGTCTGGGTGGCGAATCCGGCATCGCTGAAGCAGGGGTGCGTGACGTCAATGCCGGTATCGACAACGCCGACCTTCACCCCAGCACCGGCGGCTGAAGCACCTGCACCGCCCCACGCCTCGACCGCGTGGATGATCGCCAGATCGGGGTCAGCAACGGGATCGGCCGTGGGAACGTAGACACCCTCGTACTCCACGCGTACTGCGAGGGGTGAGGTGCGCAGCAGCGCGAGGGACGTGCCATTGAGCTGTACGGCCACTGCGTTGAGCGACGTGTCGAACTCGCCTGTCACGTTTGACTTGGGCGCATTCGCCTGCAGCCAACGCTTGAACTCGTTGCGACGCGCCGACAGCTCGGCGCGATATGAGCGCACGTTCGTGCCAGCCCAGTTGATCTTCTTGCCCTGCGCAGGCTTGGTCTTCACCGATGTCGTGATCGGGTCGCCAACCAGCTGGACGAGCGCACGGGTTGTGTCGGTTCCCGCCCCGGCGGCGGTGGTCCCGTCGGTCGGATTGGCCCGCACTACAGCCGGAACTGCCGCAAACCCAGCAGTGAGCAGCGCCGCCGAAACGGCTGCCGCAACGATTCGTGTCTTCATGACGTGGGTCCCTTAGTTGAGCGCCGACGGAAGCCGACGTTGGTGGTCTCTGAAACATCGCGTACAGCCAGCCACCGCCCTTGGTCCGGCTGTTCCGGATACACCAGTTCTAGCACACTTGGGAATGCCGATTTCAAGGCCGCTGGTGGGTCCCGCCGTCTGGCCGACTCGTCAACGACCCGGCTGATACACACCGAAGACATCACGCAACGCGTCGCTGATTTCTCCCAATGTGGCGTCCGCACGAAGTGCTTCCTTCATCGGATACAGCAAATTAGTGGCGCCACGCGCCGCAGTGCGCACATCGTCGAGACGGGCCGCCACTGCGTCGTGATCACGAGCCCCTTTATATGCGGCGAGGCGTTGCTTCTGACCGCCCTCGAGCAGCGGATCGACCGGCATGAGCGTGGGCTCGGGTTCATTCTCGAGCGTGAACTTGTTGACGCCAACAATGACACGCTCGTCGTCGTCGATCGACTTGGAGTACTCGTACGCGGCCTGCTCGATCTCATCCATCTGGAAGCCGATTTCGATTGCCTCGACAGCGCCGCCCATGTCGTCGATACGCGCGATGTACCCCCACGCCAAGCGCTCGACTTCATCCGTCAGCGTCTCAACGAAGTAGCTGCCAGCCAAGGGATCGGGCGTATCGGCGATGCCACTCTCGTAGCCGATGATCTGTTGTGTCCGTAACGCGATACGGGCCGCTTGCTCGGTGGGAAGGCTGAGTGCTTCGTCGTAGCCGTTTGTATGCAGGCTTTGCGTACCCCCCATCACGGCAGCCATCGACTGCACCGCAACGCGAGCGATGTTGGCCTCAGGCTGTTGCGCAGTGAGCGTGGAGCCACCGGTCTGCGTATGAAAGCGCAGAAGCTTCGAGGCTTCCTTCTTGGCCCCGAATCGTTCGGTCATCAACTTGTACCAAATGCGGCGCGACGCCCTGAACTTTGCGACCTCTTCGAAGAAGTTGTTATGTGCGTTCCAGAAGAAACTGAGCCGTGGCGCGAAGTCGTCGATATCGAGACCGGCAGCAAGCGCCGCCTCGACGTAGGCAATGCCGTTCGCGATCGTGAACGCAATTTCCTGAACCGCTGTCGAACCGGCTTCGCGGATGTGATAGCCGCTGATCGAAATCGTGTTCCAGCGCGGGACATGCTGGCTGCAGTACGCAAAAATGTCGGTGATGATGCGCATGCTCGGGCGCGGCGGGTAAATGTACGTACCACGCGC
>JAYTWP010000292.1:0-3674 GCA_043743395.1 Actinomycetota bacterium
GCGGCGCATTATTCGACGCTGGCACCTACACCCTGACTGAGTCCGCAGGCCCGGCAGGTTACGCGGCAAGCAACTGGAGTTGCATCAATAACGGCGGCAACCCAGTAGCAGGACCCAGCATCACACTGGGGTTGGGTGACTCGGCAACCTGCACAATCACCAACAACGACATCGCACCGACGATCACCTTGCACAAGGTGGTCGTCAACAACGACGGTGGCACACGGCAGGCTGCCGACTTCTCCCTCCAGATCGGCGGGATCACGGTTGCCCAAGACAAGGTGCTGCAGCAGACCGCCGGTGTCGCCCTCGACATCAGTGAACTGCAAGTAAAGGGATACCTGCCGACCGGTGTTTCGTGCACCAGCAATCTCGGCCTCGAAGCCAGCACCGACGGCACCGCGGCAATCACGGTGACGCCACGCCTCGCAGAGAATGTCTCCTGCACGATCACCAACGACGACGTGCGCCCCGGTCTCACCGTGGTGAAGAACGTCGTCAACGACAACGGCGGTAATGCCGTGGTCGGCGACTTCGTGCTGCAGGTCAACGGCGGCCAGGTCATCTCCGGAGCGCCCAACCGCTATCCCGCCGGCACAGCATTGGTCGTCAGCGAGGTCCAGCTCGTCGGCTACGTCGCTACCGGCACGATCTGCGTCAGCGATCAGGTCGAGTCGAACAACTCGGTCACCACTAGCGGCGGCACTGCCACGATCACCCTCTCGCCGGGCGAGGCTGTTCTCTGCACCATCACCAACGACGATCAGGCACCGACCATCACCGTGATCAAGAACGTCATCAACGACAATGGTCGTGGCGCAGTCGTGCGCGACTTCCCGTTGTTCGTCGGTACCACTGCCGTCACGAGCGGCGTTGCCCAGACGATCCTCGCAAATCAGAGTTACACCGTCGGCGAGACCCAGCAGGACGGCTACACACTCACCTCGCTGACATGCGTCGACGCGGCGGGTGCCCCCATCAAGAACCCGGTCGTGGCCAACGAAGGCGACCGGATCACGTGCACCTTGGTCAACGACGACACCCCGATCACCGACCTCCAAATCGTGAAGACCACCTCCACGCCCGCACCGCTCGTCGGAACGATCGTCACCTACACCCTGACAGTGTCGAACAATGGGCCCAGCTCGGCTCACGATGTGTCGGTAGTCGATCCTGTGCCGGTGCCACTCGTGCTGCAATCGGTCGTGTCGACTGACTTCACGTGCTCCTCGGCGAACAACACCATCACCTGTACCCGGCTGCTGCTGCTGGTTGGTCAGATCGGCACTATCACTGTCACGGCGCTCGTACCGCTTACTGCGATCCCTGGTACCACCCTGCAGAACGTCGCCACGGTCAGCACCGTCACGCCCGAAACAACCCTGGCCAACAACCAGAGTTCGGTGAACGTCAGCCCCATCGCGGCCGCTGCGCTTCCGGTTCCTCTTCCACCAATCACGCTTCCTCAGACGGGCATTGATGTCGGCTTGCTGGTGCGCTTCGCCGCCCTGGTCGCCGCCGCTGGAGTGTTCGCCGTGGGTGTGAGCCGCCGCCGCAGGCGTGATCGCGGCAACGTCGCCTACTGATCGGTCACTCGGCTCGTCACCACAGTTGTTCGGTGGCGAGCCGGTCCACCCGACCCTGGAGACATCCCCGGCTCGGTGGAGATCGCCGTCATCAAGGACGGCTACCCACTCATGTTCGATCCGATCGCAGACATTGCTCTCCATTGCCGCTGACTTCCTGCTAGTAGTCTCTAGCCGACCGGGTACGCCTTCCCCCAGTCGCAGGAGTAACCATGTCATCGTCAACGATTGTTCTATCGGATCGCGTCTGGGCACCACCAAGTGATCGAGTGCGGTCCGTGGTGCGCCATGCCGTACTCATTATCGGGTTCGCGGTGTTGACGGGTGTTCTGGCCCGATACGAACTGAAGCTCAGCTTTACGCCCGTGCCCATCACCGGACAGACCCTCGGAGTGCTGTTGGCCGGAGGAACGTTGGGCTGGCGTGATGGCGCGGCATCGCAATTGTTGTACTGGGTGCTCGGCCTTGCCGGAGTTCCGTTCTACTCGGGTGGGGCCAGCGGTTGGAAGGTCGCCTCCGGAGCGACGTTCGGTTACTTCGTCGGATTCGTGGTTGCTGCAGCGGTGGTCGGCTATCTCGCGCAGCGTCGCCAGGACCGCAACCTCGCGACATCCATCTCAGCGATGGCGCTCGGCTCAGTGATCATCTATGTCTTCGGCGCTGGGTGGCTCGCCCACTCGGTTGGCGTGCCCGTTGCAACGGGCGACACCAATGCGATCTCGCTTGGTGTGACGCCATTCCTCATCGGTGACCTCATCAAACTTGCGCTCGCTGGTGCCTTACTCCCGGGTGCCTGGGCACTTCTCGATCGCGGTCGCTCCGACGACTAGGCCGATGGGGTTGAGGCCGCGCAGATCGCCTCGTCGCGGGCTGTCATCTCTTGTCCGGTCGGGCCGGGCGGGCGTGACTAAGCTCGCTTTATTCAGAGAACGAGCTCAGTTGGTGGTGTCGTGACGATCGAGGAAGAGACCACAACCACGTTGACTGTCGATTCCGGACGCATCGCCGAACTCGATGGTTTGCGCGCACTGGCCGTCCTACCCGTGATCGCTTACCACTTCGGCGCAACAGTCAACGGTGCCGCCGGAGTCACTGTGTTCTTCGCGTTGTCAGGCTTCATCGTGTCGACGCTGTTGATCGCGGAACACGAACGGCGTGGCGTCATTGATCTCCGCGCGTTCTATGTGCGCCGCCTTCGACGGTTGGCCCCGGCGGCGACATGCACCGTCATCGCAACTGTGATCGTGGGTCGCCTCCTCGGCCAGCCTCCGATCCTGCGTCAAGCGATTGCCTCACTGACGTACTGGGCGAACTTCGAGCGATTCACCAGCCGGTACGCGTACGGACAGATCGCATACGCTCCGCTCGAGCACTTCTGGTCGTTGGCGATCGAGGAGCAGTTCTATCTACTACTACCGATGCTGTGCATCGTGCTCGTGCCGCGCGGCCGGCGATGGTTGGGCTCATTCGCGATGGTTGGACTGTTCGCTTCCGCCGCGTTCGCATTCGTGCACCGACATGAACCGCAGATGTACTTTCACTCCGCGGCGCGCGTGTGCGAGTTGCTGATCGGTGTCGCTCTTGCGGTCTTCGGACGGCGCCTCCCCGCGCTTGCCGGTTACCTCGGTCTCGCAGGTTTGGTGGCTGTCTTCGTTGGCGCAGTAACACCGCCTCCCATCGTCATTGCTGGTCTGGCGTGCGTAGTGATCGCTGCGCGCCCCCGAATCCTTGCCATCCGACCGCTCGTGCTCATCGGCACCTATAGCTATGGCCTCTATCTGTGGCACCCGATCTCGGCCGTGATCTCGGACCAACTCTGGGTTCGTATCGCGATCACCATCGCTGCCACCGTGGTCTCGTACCACGTCGTCGAATATCCGGTGCGCCATACGCTCCCCACTCGGCGCGCGGTCTACTCAATCGGCAGTCTCAGCGTGGCGGCCTTCGTGCTCATCGGGCTGACCAGTGCGGTATCGATCACGTACACGCCAACGGCACCGGTGATTGCAGCCGCGCCTTCGTACGCATCGATCATGGCGCGCTCGACGCCGGGCGGCGCGTCGACCGCGTCGCTGGACGGGGCGTCCG
>JAYTWP010000293.1:0-9135 GCA_043743395.1 Actinomycetota bacterium
GCTCTCAGCAGTGCGCAATGTCGGAGATGGCCTCGTCGAGCATCTCGTCAGCGAGCGCACTCAGAACGGCGCGTACGAGTCGTTCTACGACTTCGTCGAGCGAGTTCCTGAGACCGTGTTGAACAAGCGCACGATCGAGTCGCTGATCAAAGCTGGCGCCTTCGATGGCCTCGGACACCCTCGGCGCGGCTTGCTCATGGTCTTCGAGCAGATCATCGACGGAGCCGTCGTTCGTCGTCGCGAGCGCGACCAGGGTGTGATGAGCCTCTTCGGCGATATCGGCTCCGACGAATCACACGGTTTCAATGAGCGCGTCGCGATCCCGGACACCGAATTCGACAAGGCCGACAGACTGAAATTCGAAAAGGAGATGCTCGGTCTCTACATCAGCGACCATCCGCTGCTCGGGGTCGAAGCTGCGTTGCGGCGAAAGGTCGATTGCGGTATTGCCGAGGCTGCCGAGCGTGAAGATGGCTCGATCCTCACGCTGGGCGGAGTGATCACTGGATTAGCCCGCAAGTTCACCAAGAAAGGTGATCAGATGGCTGTGTTCACGCTCGAAGATCTCGATTCGTCCATCGAGGTCACTGTGTTTCCTCGCTCGCTGTCCGAACAGGGTCACAAGCTCGTCGATGACGCCATCGTCACCGTGAAGGGTCGCCTCGACCGCAAGGACGAGACGCGTGTTGGCTTCATGGCGCAAGACGTCTCCGTGCTCGAGGGCCTCGATACCGGCAATGCGCCACCATTGCGCTTGCGCCTTCCGGCCAACGTCCTCAATGAATTGAAAATTCATCAACTCAAGCGGATCCTTCGCGATCATCCAGGTGATTCGCAAGTGTTCGTGCAATTGGGCGTCGGTAAGACTCTGCGTCTTGCCGACGACTTCTGCGTCGACCTCGATCGTGCCGTCGGAGAGCTTCGTGTGGCCTTCGGTCACGATGCGGTGATGCTCTAGCTGACGGCTTTGTTGGGGCCCGATGTCGGGCTGATTTGCCCCCGTTGCCGAAAACAGCGCGATTTGGTGGCAGAATAGGAGCCTGTTTTGAATCGCACTGCGCAGTTGCGGTGCCACGACGACGACGGGGAGCATGTAGGGCAATGGCAATCCAGGTTGACACCAGGGACTGCGCGGCGCTCAGTGACGCCGACCTCGATGAGATGGCGTCAATGGGCGGCGCATTCGATATCGGAAACGTCTCCAAGGCAAAAGAGGACTGGGTACTCAGTACCGTTGCGCGCGTCGATGGCGTGCTGCACGGCATGATGTTTTCCACACTCGAAAGAATCGGCGGTACGCCGTGCGTGTTGTTGGGCTTGCTCAGCGTCAAGCGCTCGTCACGTCGCGATCAGGTCCTGAAGAGCCTGATGGGGCAGGCATACCATCGTGCCCTCATGGCATTTCCCGATGAGGACGTGGTGGTCGGTACCCGTTTCGTTCGCCCCGATGGTCTTGAGGCGTTCAAGTCGCTCACCGAACTGATCCCTCGACCTGGCCACCGTGCGGTCGGTGAAGAACGGGCCTGGGGTCGCCGCCTTGCCAAGCGGTTCGGTGTTGATGCCACCTACGACGAGCAGACGTTCGTGGCCAAGACAAACGGGCAAAGCGGCTTTCTTGACCACGAGTCGCTGAAGCCAGAGAAGATCTCGGCCGAGGTTGCTGCACAGTTCGCAAGTGTCAATGTTAAAAAGGGCGGCGTCCTCATCGTGCATGGTTGGACCATGGCCGAAGACCTCGTGAAACTCGGGGCACGCTGAGCGAGTCGTTCGACTCTGTCGTTCGCTCTCGGCGAATGACTCGGTCCTTTGATGGTAGGCCCGTGTCAGCGGCCGTGCTCGAACATCTTGTTTCACTCGCAGCACGCGCGCCGAGCGCTGGCAAGACGCAGGGCTGGCACCTCGTTGTTCTCGAGGGTCCCGATACCGCTGTGTTTTGGGATGCGACTCTTCCACAAGACCGGCGCGAGCAGTTCCGATGGCAAGGCCTGCTTCGTGCGCCGGTGATCGCTCTACCGCTTGCTGACCCCCAGGCTTACGTGCAGCGCTACGCGGAACCGGACAAGGCTCGCTCGGTACTGGGTGAAAGTCTCGAGGCGTGGCCGGTGCCGTATTGGACCATCGATGCTGCCATGTCCGTGAACACGATGCTCTTGGCTGCCGAGGATGCTGGTCTCGGGGCGCTGTTCTTCGCTGTGTTCTCGGGCGAACGCGAACTCCGCACAGCACTTGGCATACCCGATGAGCTGCAGTTATTGGGAGCTCTTGCCCTTGGATGGCCCGATCTGGCCCGCGCCATGCGCGGAGATGGGCGTAGCGCAGGTCGGCCGCGACGCTCGGCCGAGGCAATCATTCACCGCGGCGGTTGGTAGCGCTCTGCCTGCAGGGGTGACCTGCCTACTTCTTGGGGCAGTTCTTGTCGGTGTAGGCCGTCACCCGTGGGATCGCTGCGGTGAACTTGGCATCGGCAAAGAGCGCTAGTGCTACAGGGTCCTTCGCGTACTTGGCTGGATCGCCACCGGCCTTCTTCACGATCTCAGCGAGCTTCGCGTAGGTGGCACTGACGACTGCGAAGTCAGCCTTCAATTCCGCGGGTGCACTCTTGGACAGGACGTCGAATGCAGCCGGGAGGGAAGCGAGTGTGGCGCGATCGCCTGTGAACGCGCCATCCATCGCCGCGAGGAAGGCGACGCACGCCTTGCTCGGCGGAAGAGGTGCTGCGCTGACATCTGTCGCAGATCCGGCTGAGCCTGTCGGCAGTGAGCCTTTGTCGCCCACGGTGGAGCTTGAGGTGCCCTGAGCCGACTTGGGGGTTGAACTCGAGCATGCAGTCACCCCGACGAATGATGCGATGCTCAGCGCAACAAGTGAGACAGCCTTCATGAATAGCAACCTTTCGTAGAACACAACATCGGCAAGTCTAGGCACCCACGAGAAAGAGATGGCGTCATGCTTTGGACAAAAGTGCCTGAAGGGCAGCAGCGTCGGCGACCGGGAGTTCGCATGTGTAATCGCGACAGAGGTAGGCGTATCCATCGGGTCGCTCGGTCCAGAGTGGAGACTCGTAGGGTTCACCCCACGCAAGCACCGAGCGGGGTAACCATTGGTGCCGTACTGCGTCAACGAGGCCGGGGCGGCTGCCGGTGACGACAATCTCGGTGATACCCCTTTCGCGGAGATCGACTGACGCGAGTGCATTGCCGCACGCAGTTGGCGCCTGTGCCATCACCGGTGCGATGAGCTGCAGTGTTTGATCAGCGTGGTTCGTAAAGCGGCCTTGGCCGGTGAGAGCCCCGAGCCGGTACAAGGCCATGGCTGCCATCGAGTTCGCGGATGGTGTGGCATTGTCCATCAGATCCTTCTGACGCACGATTAATGCCTCGGCGTCGTTGGCGGTCGTGAACACGCCGCCGGCATCGGTATCCCAGAAGTGGTCGAGCATGGTGTCGGCGACATCAGACGCTTCACGGATCCAGCGCGCCTGCCCGGTGGCCTCGCCGAGGCGCGTGAACGCGTCGATCAGGTTGGCGTGGTCTGCGGCGAGTGCCGCATGGCGCGCGTGAGGTGCACCATCGGCTTGCCAAGAACGATGCCAACGGTGGTCCGGTGTGCGTAGCTCGCGGAGGAGAAATTCGGCGTTTCGCGTTGCAGCCGTGAGCCAGTCGTCGCGACCCATGGCCCCTGCGGCCTCAGCAAGCGTGGCCAAGAACATCGCGTTCCACTCGGTGAGAACCTTGTTGTCGAGACCGGGTCGAGGGCGTGAGGCGCGCGCCGCGAACAGCAACTGCCGCGAGCGTTCAATATCGGGCGGTCGAACGGTCTGGCCGCGATGCTGAAGTCGGCACAAGATGTTGCGGCCCTCGAAGTTGCCTTGTTGGGTGACCTCCCACCAATCGAGGGCATCCGCGGCGAGGTCGGGGCCAAGTACGGTGTTCATCTCGTCCGGCGTCCAGGTGTAGAAGAGGCCTTCGTGTGAATGGCCGTTTTCGTCAGGGGAATCAGCATCCTCAGCGGAGTACCAACCCCCGTCGGGATGGGTCATCTCACTGAGAACGTACCCAATGGTTTCCTCGATGACTTGCCGCCAACGGTCGTGACCGAAGACAAGCCAGGCGTGCAGATAGCAGCGCACGAGGAGGGCCTGATCGTAAAGCATCTTTTCGAAGTGCGGTGCGAGCCACTGACGGTCGACGCTGTAGCGCGCGAACCCGCCGCCGATGTGGTCATACATGCCCCCGCTCGCCATTGCATCTAATGACGTCGTGACAACCGTGCGGGCAGCATCGCTTGGGTTTGTGAGATACGACCGCAGCACGAGATCGAGATTCATCGTTGAGGGAAACTTGGGTGCCGCACCGAAGCCGCCCCACTCGGCATCGAAATTCTGGCCGAGCTGCGCGAGCGCAGCATTGATGAGTGCGGCGCCCGGCACTGCATCAGCAGGTTTCATGGAAGCCGACCGGTTCAGCGCGTCCATCAAGGCGGCCACGTTCTGCTGAACATCGCTCTGCTTGGTGCGCCACACGTCGTCGATGGTGGACATGAGGCTGAGGAAGTGGGCCTTCGGGAAGTAGGTGCCGCCATAGAATGGCTTGCCCTCGGGAGTGAGGAACACCGTCATCGGCCATCCGCCGCGGCCAGTGAGCGCCTGAACCGCATCCATGTAGATGGCGTCGACATCGGGACGCTCTTCTCGATCGACCTTGATGTTCACGAACAACCGGTTCATCTCTCCAGCGACTTCGAGGTCTTCGAAGCACTCGTGTGCCATCACGTGGCACCAGTGACATGCGGAGTAGCCAACGCTCAACAAGATCGGCACGTTGCGATCCCGCGCGGCAGCGGATGCCTCGCTGCCCCAGGCATACCAATCGACGGGATTGTCAGCGTGTTGGCGCAGGTACGGGCTGGTTTCCGTGCTGAGTCGGTTCACGCGTCAGACACCCACAGCATGAAAGCCGCCGTCGACGTGAATGAGTTCGCCCGTGGTGGCAGGGAACCAATCACTGAGGAGCGCGACAACTGCTTTGGCGACGGCGCTCGAGTCGAAGACATCCCATCCGAGTGGGGCGCGGTCATCCCACACGTCTTCGAACTGCTTGAAGCCCGGAATGCTCTTTGCGGCCATGGTTTTGACAGGACCGGCCGCAACCAAATTGCTGCGGATGCCTTTGGGGCCGAGTTCCTTCGCCAGGTAACGGTTCACGGATTCCAACGCCGATTTGGCGACGCCCATCCAGTTGTATGCGGGCCACGCCACGGTGTTGTCGAAGTCGAGCCCGACGATCGAGCCGCCTTTGGACATGAGCGGCACGAACGCATCGGCGAGCGTCTTGAGCGAATACGCCGAGATGTTCATAGCGACCGACACGTCGTTCCATGTGGCCGCCATGAAGTCATCGCCCAGACACACCGCAGGTGCAAAGCCGATGGCATGCAGAACACCATCGACGCGGCCGAAGACTTCGGCGACCGAGGCGCGCACAGATTCGATGTGCTCGGGCACAGTGACATCGAACTCGAACACGGGAGCAGCCGTCGGCAGCTTGCGCGCGACGCGCTCTGTGAGACTGAGCGCTCGGCCCGCGCCCGTCAGCACGACGCTCGCTCCCTCTTCCTGGGCGAGTTTGGCCACGCCGAACGCCAGCGATGCATCCGTCAGGACGCCGGTGATCACGATGTTTTTTCCTGTGAGCAGACCCATGTAAATCGACCCTAGCGGCGATCCAGTGTGGCACGAAGCACTCGTTGTGGCAGGCTGAGAGATATGCGAATCGGAATCTTGGGTGGGACCGGCCCCGCAGGTAGCGCTCTGGCAGCGCGGCTTGCCTCAGTTGGATACACGTGCATCATTGGGTCACGGTCGAAGTACCGGTCTATGGAGATCCGCGATCAGCTGATTGCCAAGTGGCCCGAGCTCGCCGAACGACTCGAATGCGGTGATAACCCTAGTGCGGCTGCCGCCGATCTTGTCGTGATCGCTACGCCGTGGGACTCGGCCGCCACAACGGCACAGGAATTCGAGGACTTACTCGCAGGCAAAGTGGTCGTGAGTATGGCGAACGCCCTCGTGCGAGTCGGCCATGAATTCCAGCCACTTGTTCCACCACGTGGAAGCGTTGCGGCGCACGTGCAAGCGGCAGTGCCGCGTTGTCGCGTTGTTGCCGCCTTCCACCACCTGCCCGCCAACGAACTCGGGCATTTGGGGTCACCCATCGACTCGGACGTGCTGATCTGCAGTGATGACCCCGCTGCCGTGCTGATCGTGGCCGAGATCGTTACGCGGATCCCGGGCTGTCGCCCACTCGATGCGGGCGAACTGTCGAATGCAACGGCGATTGAAGCGTTCACTGCGGTGCTTTTGCAGCTCAACGTGCGCTACAAGACTCGCGTGGCTCCCAAGCTCACGGGCATCAATTTTGACCCTCGCGATAAGAAGAAGGCCGAAGGAAAGCCGTCTTGACGATGCGGCTCTACGACACAGCACGCCAAGCTGTGGTGCCATTCGAACCTGGACCCACGGTGTCGATGTACACGTGCGGTATTACGCCGTACGACGCGACGCACTTGGGTCATGCGGCCACGTTCGTGACGTACGACATATTGCAGCGGCGCCTCATCGATCTCGGCCACGTCGTGAAGTGCGTGCGCAATGTCACCGATGTCGACGACCCGTTGTTCGCCAAGGCCCGTCAACTCGGTGTGCACTATCTCGATCTTGCTGCCGGAGAAGAGGCGAGATTCGAGCGCGATATGGTTGCACTCAACATGTTGCCGATGCACAGCACCCCGCGTGCGTCGTCGGCCATCAGTGACATTCGCGGTTTTATCGGCATCGTGCTCGATCGCGGCTTTGCCTACCAGGCTGGCGGATCGGTGTATTTTGATGTGTCGAAGTTCCCGAGCTTTGGATCCGTCTCGCACTACACGCGTGAGCAAATGATCGAACTCGCGCGTGAACGTGGGGGCAACGTCGATGATCCCAACAAGCGCGACGCGCTCGACTTTGTGCTGTGGCATCCATCGGCTCCGGACGAACCGTCGTGGGAGACCATGTGGGGTCCGGGCCGACCCGGTTGGCACATCGAGTGCAGTGCCCTGGCGCTGCGCGAACTTGGCGAAACAATCGACCTGCACGGCGGCGGTTCCGACCTGATCTTCCCTCATCACGAATGCGAACGGGCACAGAGTGAAGCCGCCACCGGAGAGCAGTTCGTGAAGCACTGGCTACACGGGCCGATGGTGCATATGAATGGCAAGAAGATGTCGAAGAGCCTGGGCAACCTCGTGTTCATCGACAAGCTTCGTGAGACTTGGGATCCGCGGGCGATTCGCTTGGCCATCATCGAGCATCACTACCGTGACGACTGGAGTTGGGATGACCAACTCATGCCTCGCGCTGACGCTCGTCTGCGGCAGTGGCAAGCCGCAGTTGGCACCAAGCCGTGCGCCGTGCTCGACGACGTTCGCGCCGCGCTCGACGACGACTTGAACACGGCGCGTGCTGTGCTTGCGATCGACGCGGCTGCTGGCGCCGGCTTCGACGTGAGCGACGCGGCTGCGTTGCTCGGCATTGTGCTTTAGGACTTGGCCGGACGCTGCGGACACACGCTGGCAATGCGATGGTCGCCGACCATTTACGCGTATCCACCTGGGATTTGCCGTGCCGACATCGTTTGTCGTTTACAGTGGACATATGCGCGGTGCAGGCGAGAGCGGATAACAACAGATGAGCGCAAGTAGCCATCATCAGGGCGCCGGCAACCTGCAACGGCGCACGCGCAAACTCATGGGTCCGATCGCGTCACGCCTGTGGCACTTCAATCTCGAGGGCTTCGACAACCTTCCGGCCACTGGTCCGGCGATCCTGTGTCCCAATCACATCAGCTTCCTGGATAGTGGCTTTCTCATGTTGCATGTTGGCCGCAACATCAGCTTTGTGGGTAAAGCCGAATACATGGATTCGTGGAAGACCAAATATGTGTTTCCCGCGCTCGGCATGATTCCCATCGATCGAAGCGGTGGCGAGAAGAGTTCCTCTGCGCTCGACACAGCTGAGGCGGTGCTTCGCCGCGGCGAGCTCTTCGGAATCTTTCCCGAGGGCACCCGTAGCCGCGACGGCTATTTGTACAAGGGCCACACGGGTGCCGCCCGGCTTGCGCTGAAGGTGGGCTGCCCAATCTTCCCCGTTGGTGTGATCGGCACGAATCACATTCAGCCGCCCGATGCGAAGCTGCCCAAGATCAACAAGGAATGCACGATCAAGATCGGCAAACCCATCAAGGTCGAGCGATATCGCTCGCGGGTAGATGATCACCTCGTACTCCGTCAGATCACCGACGAGTTGATGTACGAAATCCGCGAGCTCACCGGTCAGGAATACCGCAACACGTACGCAACGAAGAAGGCCGAGAGCCTCCCAGCGCAGACCGCGGTCATTGCCCACGTCCACGACGAACCTGCCACGGACCACGATCGTCCGCTCATTTCTGCCGGCGTTTCCTCGTAACTCGCGCAGCTTTCGTGCGCCAGATCGCGGCGTGTCTCGGTTAATCACCGGCTTGGCGAATGATGCCCCCGTAGAATAAAACTCGCTATGACCGAGATACTCATCACTCTTCCCGACGGCACGGAACGATCCTTTTCAGAGGGCTCCACTGCGGCCGACGTTGCTGCATCGATTGGGTCTCGGTTGGCCAAAGCTGCCGTCGCGGCGGTCGTCAATGGTAACGAAGCCGACCTCGGCGCGGCCGTACCCGATGGGGCCTCGGTCGCCATCATTACGGCCGACTCCGACGAGGGTCGCCACATTCTGCGTCACTCCACCTCGCACGTGATGGCGCAGGCGGTCACGCAATTGTTTCCGGGTGCCAAGTACTCCATCGGGCCAGCCATCGCCGACGGTTTCTACTATGACTTCGAGTTGCCGGGCAACAAGACCTTCACCGAGGATGACCTCGTCCTGGTCGAGGCGCGCATGCGCGAGATCATCGCGGCGAATCAGCCGTTCGTGCGTAGCGAGATGTCCATCGACGAAGCCCTCACGTTGTTCGCCGATCAGCCGTACAAATGCGAGATCATCGAGCGAGTGCGCGCGCTGAGCGGTGTCACCGTGGATCCCGACGACGAAGAACTCAA
>JAYTWP010000294.1:0-1853 GCA_043743395.1 Actinomycetota bacterium
GGCCCGGATGACGCCCGCGTGGAATTTTGGGTGTGGCTCTGGCATTCTTTCGCCATCCGAGGCACAAGAGTGCGAGCATGGCGAGCCCAACAATCCAAACGGCTCGAGTGGTGAAATCAGTGACTGACACGCAAGAAGAGATGGTACCCGTGGCGCCGGTTGTCGGCGTCGCGCCCAAGCGCGTCCATCGTGTGTGGGCGCTGCCGCTGGTCACGATCGGGTTCGTCATCGGCGGCACCGTCATGCTCTCTGCAGCGCTCAAGGCGTCCACCTTCCACGCGATCAAACGGCCTTACGCGATCGTGCCCGCTGATGCACAAAGCGTGGAATCGCGCATGTCGCTCACGGGGGCAACCCGTTATCCGGCCGAAGGCAAGATCCTCTTCGTCACCATTCGCGAACCCCAGCTTTCGCTGTTGTCATGGATGATGATCCGCAAGGACAACGACGCCCATCTGTTGACGTATGAGGACGTCAACGGCAACACCACGCCACAACAGCAGAGCATTCGTGGGCGCCGACAGATGGTTTCTGCCAAGCAAGCAGCCGAATACGTCGCTATGTCCAAGCTCGGGTTCCCCATCGTGCTAAAGCAGGGCAACATCGTGGTCGATCAGATCGTGTGCCTCAAGGTCAACGATGCCGGCAACGCATGCCTTCAGGAAGCACCGTCGGGCAAGGTGCTCAAGCCCGATGATGAACTGGTGAGCATCGACGGCACCCAGATCAAGACCCTTGACGATCTCCGCCCGATCCTTGCCCGGCACAAGGCTGGCGACAAGGTGGAGGTGAAGTTCAATCGGCCCGGTAAGGCGGGTGAGCAAACCGGGACGGTCGAACTCATCGACTCGCCCGACGACAAGAGCCGGGTGATCATCGGCTTTTATCCATTCGACACCACCGAGGTCGGTACCTCGCCATTCCCGGTGTTGATCGACACCGCAGGCATTGGCGGTCCGTCGGCGGGCCTCGCGTTCACGCTCGCGCTGATCGACGAACTCACTCCGGGCGAACTCACGGGCGGCAAGCATGTCGCGGTAACGGGCACCATCGATGTCGATGGCAAGGTCGGCGCGATCGGGGGCTTGGCGCAGAAGGCGTCCGCCGTGAAGCAGACCGGCACGAAGTACTTCTTGGTGCCCACGAACCAGTCAGCCGCAGAGATTGCCGATGCTCGCGCGGTCGTTGGCGACAGTGTGCAGATCATTCCGGTCGGCACGATCGATGAAGCGCTCGCAGCACTCACCAAGCTCGGTGGCAATGGCGACAAGCTGGGCACGCCCGGCAAGAACTACAAGCCCGCTGGCTGACACTTCGCGCTCGCAGCCCTGCGAAGTCGATTGCCACCACTTGACAGTCGAATCGTCCTAGCATTCCCTCCAATGGCCATTTCCTTCTCGCGTCCAGACCCGTCATCGGCGGCGTCGGTCTCGTCTGCGCAGTTCCCAACTGCGCGGCGCGGCTTCGACCAGGCCGAAGTTCGTGACTTCCTGCGCATGGTTGCCGCCGAACTCGCGCGTCTACAAGAGCGCGAACGTTTTCTCGAACGCGAGCTGCGCACATCGCAGCAGAACCGGTCGTCCGATGCCATCACGATGGATGACGACACCGCCACTCGACTCCTTGGCGAGGAAGCCGCGCGCGTGCTCCAGACCGCTCGTGAGGCCGCCACACAGATCAAGACGCGCGCCGAAGATGGCAGCGCACGGCTGTTGCGCGAAGCGACGGATGAAGCGCAACGCATGCGTGAAGAGGCCGAGATCGAGTCGGCTCGGCGTCGCCAAGATGCCTCCGCCGATGCCGAAGCCGAGATTCAGATGGCCAAGCAGCAGGGCCGCGACATGGTCAATGAA
>JAYTWP010000295.1:0-4126 GCA_043743395.1 Actinomycetota bacterium
GACAAGACCGTCTCGGTCACCTTCGCCGATGCTCACAGTGAGCAGGGTGTGCTCCACGGCGTCGACGTCGACGGCGACCTCGCCGTGATCAACGTTCCCACCGGTGACACCACGCCACTCGTGTTCGGTTCCGCGCCTGTCGAGTTGGGCGCCGCCGTCATCGCAGTGGGCCGTGGCGGTCATCGTGCGCGAGCCACACTCGGCTTCGTCAGCGGGCGCGATCAGTCGTTCCGCGGACCTCGTGGTCGTGTGGTGCGCGGGAGCCTCGAGCACACGGCACCGCTCGCGCGTGGTTCCTCGGGTGGGCCCGTACTCGATACGAACAGCAATGTCGTTGGTGTCAATACGCACCGCATTGGTGACGGCTTCTACTTGGCGAGAGCGGCCGACGACGCGTTGCGAGCACGTGTCGCCGATCTCGCCGAAGGCCGCTCCCCAAGACGGCGAACAATCGGCGTCGCCATCGCCCCGAACGAGGTAGCGGCACGCCTTCGTCAGGCGGTTGGGCTTCCCGAGCGCGATGGCCTTCTGGTGCGCGGACTCGACGACACAGGCCCGGCCGCTCGAGGTGGCGTCTCAGTGGGCGATCTCATCGTCTCGGCGGGCGGCAAGCCCATCGTCACCATCGACGATCTGCAACAGATCCTCGAGGCGCTGACTGCCGAGACCATCGAGGTCGGCGTGGTCCGTGGTGCCGACGAGTTGACCATCACGGTCAGCTTCGAAGCAGCTGCTGACTCAGAGTGACAACGTTGCCCGCGATGACCACGGCGTCGAGCAGTGGTGCGCCAACGGCAAGACACACTTCTTCAGGATGTGGACAATCGAGGATCACCAAGTCGCCGGCCTTGCCCGCATCGATCGATCCACAGGTGGCCTGCAAGCCGAGGCTGTAGGCCGCGTTGAGGGTGGCGCCGACGATGACCTCGCTCGGCGTCATTCGGAACCATGGGGCCGCAGTGGCCAATGTGTGCAACAGCGATGTGGCATGAATCGATGAGCAGAAGTCGGTGGAGATTGCCACCGGCACGCCCTGCTCGATGAGCAGGCGGGCGTTGGCGCGTCGGTCGGTCATATAGATCAATTCGGCGATGGGTAAGAGCACCGCTACCGTGTTCGTTTCGCCCACCTCTACGATCTCGCGATCGGGAGTGTACGTGAGGTGCTCTGCGGAGATGGCACCACCCTGCACCGCGGTGATCCAACCGCCCGAGGACTGCCACGCGTCGGCATGCACCCGCACGCGAAGGCCCAGTTCGTGACTGCGCTGCATCAGGCGTAGCGCCTGTTGCGGCGTGAAGTAGCCCTGCTCGACGGTCACGTCCTGGAACTCGGCGAGCCCTTGCTTCATCACGGCTGGCAGCATTTCATCAGCGATCAGGTCGGTGTACACCTCGGCGCGGTCTTCGGGCTCGGCGAGGAGGTCGCGGGGCACGACATGTGCGCCGAGGAAGGTGACCACGAGCCGCATCTGGGTGAGGTCGCGCGAGCGCTGCAGCAGCCGCAGCTCGCGCAGTTCTTCTTCGACCGTGAGGCCGTAGCCCGACTTCACCTCGAGCGTCGTGACGCCACCCGCGAGGACGCGTTCGTACACTCGAGCCAGTCGATCGGTGAGGACCTCATCAGTCGCGCTGCGCGTCGCAACGACGCTGCGCCAAATACCGCCACCCCGAGCCGCGACCTCGGCGAGGCTCGCGCCGCCCAGACGTTCGGCATATTCGTCGTGGCGTTCGCCATCGAAGATCGGATGGCTATGGCACTCGACGAGGCCGGGCAACACGGTTCGGCCAGTTGCGTCAATCGTAGGCACCGAAGGGTCACCCCATTGCACGAGAACCGACGCGGTGCTGCCGACTCCGACGATGCGGCCGTTGCGAATCGCAACAGCACCATCGGAGATGGTGTCGAGTTCGTTCTGTGCATCTCCGCGCCGCGGCTTGCCGTGGTCGGTCACCCGGCTCAAGGCCGCTGCATGGATGACGTTGAGGTCGCCCATCACTGGCACCACTCTCGAATGAGTGCCTCGTAGATATCCACGGCCTGGAGGTATTGGTCCTCGAAGACGAATTCGTCGGCGAAGTTGTACGGCGGGTCGCCGGGGCCGAAGTTGACACCGGGAATTCCGAATTCCTTGAGGGCAACGATGTCGCACCAAAACGGCACGCCGAGGTATTGCGGTACAGCACCCGTAATTTTGCGTACTGCCGCGTCGAGCGCTTCCACCACTGGGGCGTGCACGTCGATTTCGTAGGCGTGGCGGGGTCCGGACACCCAGTGCTCGCTGAACTCGACAACGGCGTCGATACGTGGATCGACCTCGGCGCGAAGCTTGTCGATCATCTGCTCCACGCGTTGCTTCACGTCGTAAGGGTCTTGGCTCGGCAACAGGCGGATATCGATACTGACCGTGCAGCGATCGGGAACTTGGTTGTGCTTGGTGCCTCCGTGGATGGTGCCGATATTGAGAATCGGGCCGCCATCGAGCATGTCGTGCGGCTCATACGGCAGTTCGCCCTCGAGCCGGCGTAACCCGGCGAGGATCGGCTCCATCGTCTCGATCGCATTGAGGCCGAGGTGTTTGTAGGTGGTGTGTGCCTGTTTGCCGCGCGTCGTGATGTTGAGGTACGCCGCGCCGCGGTGGGCGATACCGATGGTGTTGCTCGATGGCTCGCAGTCGAGTGCTGCATCTCCGACGAAACCAGCGCGACACAACGAACGCGTGCCAACACCACCTTCGAAGTGACACGACACTCCTTGAAATACAACGTCACCCTTGGGGCGCTGACCGCTGTGGGCGATGCGGCGCACCGCCGCCAATGCTGCTGCTGTGCCCGCCTTCATATCGGCGATGCCAGCGCCGTAAACGCGGCCGTTCTCGACCGCTGGCACGAACGGGTCGCGTGTCCAGTCGTTGCTGAGTTCGTAGATGTCGATGTGGCCGTTGAGTACCAAGCTCCGGCCACCGCCGGTGCCTTGGAGCCGCGCACCAACCGATGGCCGACCCGGCATGGAGTCGACCAGCTCGACACGCTCACACCCCCATCTACGGAGTTGCCCAGCGAGAAACTCGGCGAGCTCACGTTCGTTGCCCCACACCGAATCGATGGCGCAAACCTGCATCAGGAGCGCGGTGTCGTCATGCACTGCTGCCATCTCAGGCGCCCGCGCTCGACTGATCGAAGGGCGTCGATCCGCCGCGAGCCTTCTTTGCCGAGAAACCCTTGCCGAGGTCGAGGTCGGCGAGACGCTGCACATAGAGGTCATCGCGAAAGTGCAGTGTGAACGTGCGCGCGTCGCGCATCATCTGACCAAGCGGATACCGCTCGTGAGCGGCTCGCGCGCCAACAATGTCGAAGCCGTCGAACGGGATGGAAAGTACAGCGGCCTTGCAGAGGTGCATGGCTCGTACGGCATCGGCCTCGGCTGCATCGAAGTCGTCGCCCCGATCGAGTCGCGCCGCCGCGGCGTAGAGGCCGCACCGGGCCGCGTAGAGCTGAGCATCCATGCGACCGAGGCGCACCTTCACTGCCTCGGAGTCGCGCAGGTCGGCCCGCTCGGCGACGTAGCCGCAGATGAAATCGAACGCGGCCTGTGCCGCGCCAAGGTGATTTGCCGCGTAGGCACACGAGAAGGTTCGCGGGTCGTTTTCGACCCAGCCGCCCGGCTGGCCGACCACATGCGAATCGGGCACGAAGACATCCTTGAACATGATCCCGCACGACACAGTGGACCGCATGCCCAGCATCTGCCAGTCGTCGAGTAGCTCGACCCCGGGTGAGTCCTTCTCGACCACCGCAAACAGCATCCGGTCCGCGTATGGCGAGTCACCCTCCACGGCGACCCACACCATCAGGTACTTGGCAATCGCCGATACGGACGTGAACGCCTTGCGAGTATTGAGACGGTAGCCGCCTTCGACCTTGCGCAGTTCGGAGTCGAGATGCTCGGCGCCGTTTTCATAGATGTGCGCCTCCGACCCGAGCGATGCGCAGAACGCTCCGTCGACGATGGCGGGGAGAAACTGCTCACGCTGCGCGGGAGTCCCATGCCACGCCAGGATTCCCGCCGCATGGTTGTGCACCTGCAGGAGTTGCGCCGTGTTGCTGTCCCAATACGAGAGTCGCTC
>JAYTWP010000296.1:0-11892 GCA_043743395.1 Actinomycetota bacterium
GTCGAGGTCCCAGTCGCGAGCAATCCGTCGATTGCTCGAGCCGACGTCGCAGCCGTTGTCTTCAATCTCACCGTCAACAACACACTCGATACCGGCTACCTCAGCGTCACGCCGGCGGGTTCGAACAACCCCGCATCGAAGGCCCGCACAACGTCGTCGATGAACGTGTCCTGGGCCGGGCAGACCCTCGCTGCGCATGTGATCGTGCCGGTCTCGTCGCGAGGCTTCGACGTCTTTGCTCAAAACCCGACGGACGTGATCGCCGACGTCAGTGGCTATTACATCGGTGCGCCGACGACCGCGCTGTTCGGCCCACCGCAGAACGTGGACCCGACTCCCCCGCTGTGCGAGACGTTCGTCAATCAGGCAATCATCGGCTCGGCCTCTGGTGCCGTGGGGCTCAACGTCTCGTTGATCCAACAGCGTTTGACGATACTTGGTTTCTGGAACGGCGGCACCGACGGTGTCTTCAGTTGGAGCACCCAGCAAGCGGTGATGGCCTACCAGAAGTGGAACGGCCTGACACCGAGGGGCTTCGTCGACGGTCCCACGGCGCGGGCGCTCAACTGGCCCAACTGTCGAGTCGCTGCCAGCCTGACCAGCTCTGGCGATCTGCTCGAGGTGGATAAGGGTCGCCAACTCGGCTTCTTCGTCCGAAACGGCAAGACGCTGTTGGCGCTCAACGTGTCCACCGGTGGCGGCTACTTCTACGAGGCCGACAACCAGTTGACCGGCGCAAGGGTCACTGGCACCGCGATCACTGACAACGGCACCTTTCATATCTACCGCGTGTACGACCAGCCGGTGTACAAGGGCACGCTCGGCACGCTCTACCGACCCCGTTTCGTGGTCGGTGGAGTCGCCGTTCACGGCGCTCCGAATGTGCCGAGTTATCCCGCGTCGCACGGCTGTATTCGGGTGAGCAATCCTGCGATGGACATGATCTGGTTACTCGACCTGTTGCCCATCGGCGCCAAGGTCGTCATTCACGACTAACGCTCAACTGACGGCGATGGCGCCATCGACGGCATCGACCGTCACTGTGTCGCCCTCGCCGACCTTGCCTTCGAGAATCAGCACAGCTGTTGGATCGCTGATCTCGCGTTGGATCACTCGCTTGAGCGGTCGTGCACCGAACGCAGGGTCGAAGCCCTGATGGGCGAGTAGCGCCATCGCCGGCTCAGTGACCTGCAACGTGATACGGCGGTTCGCCATACGCGTGCGCAGTGACTCGAGTTGGATGGTGACGATCTGGGCGAGATCGGCTTCTGTGAGTGCACGGAACCTGATGATGTCGTCGACGCGATTGATGAACTCGGGTTTGAAGAACCCGAGCGGATCGCCCGGCAGGTTGCTCGTCATGATCAACACGACGTTCGTGAAGTTGACGATGCGACCCTGACCATCGGTGAGACGACCATCATCGAGCACTTGGAGCAAGACGTTGAAGACATCGGGGTGAGCCTTTTCGATCTCGTCGAGGAGCACCACGCTGTAGGGGCGACGGCGAACTGCCTCGGTGAGTTGACCACCTTCGTCGTAGCCGACGTATCCGGGGGGCGCGCCGATGAGACGGCTCACGGAGAACTTTTCCATGTACTCGCTCATGTCGATGCGTACCATCGCCCGTTCGTCGTCGAACAGGAACTCAGCAACCGCACGCGCCAGTTCGGTCTTGCCAACGCCGGTGGGTCCGAGGAACATGAACGAACCAATCGGACGGTTCGGATCGCTGAGACCCGCGCGGCTGCGTCGAATCGCGTGCGAAACGGCCGTGACAGCATCGTCTTGACCGATCACCCGCCGGTGCAAGAGTTCTTCGAGATGCACGAGCTTTGACATCTCGCCCTCGAGCAGCCGGCTCACGGGCACCCCGGTCCACTTATTCACGACCTCGGCGATGTCTTCGGCATCGACTTCTTCTTTGAGCATGCGGTTCGTACTCTGCAAAGAATCCAGGTGCGCCGTGGCCTCGGCAATGCGGCGCTGCAGTTCAGGAATGCGGCCGTAGCGGATTTCCGCAGCAACGTTGAGATCGACTTCGCGCTCAACTTGGGTGCCGAGGTGCTCGAGCTCTTCTTTCAGCGTGCGGATAGCCGTGATCGCCTGCTTCTCACTCTCCCAATGCGCTTTCATCGTGGCACTCTGCACATTGAGCTCAGCAAGTTCGTCGTCGAGCGCGTCGCGCCGCTCTTTCGAGGCAACATCGGTTTCTTTGCTCAGCGCAACCTGCTCGATCTCGAGCTGCAGAATGCGGCGCTCGACGACATCGATCTCGGTAGGCATGGAGTCGATCTCGATACGCAGCTTGCTCGCTGCCTCATCCATCAGATCGATGGCTTTGTCCGGCAAGAAACGCCCAGTGAGGTATCGATCGCTGAGCACAGCGGCGCTGACGAGTGCGCTGTCTTGGATGCGCACACCGTGATGCACCTCATAGCGCTCTTTGAGTCCACGCAGAATGGCGATCGTGTCCTCGACCGACGGCTCACCGACGTACACCTGCTGGAAGCGGCGCTCGAGCGCTGGGTCTTTCTCGACGTGCTTGCGGTACTCGTCGAGCGTGGTGGCGCCGATCATGTGCAGTTCGCCACGGGCGAGCATGGGCTTGATCATGTTGCCTGCATCCATGGCGCCCTCGGCGGCGCCGGCACCGACGATGGTGTGGATCTCATCGATGAAGGTGATGACCTCTCCGGCCGAATCGGTGATCTCCTTGAGCACTGCCTTCAACCGTTCTTCGAACTCGCCGCGGTACTTCGCGCCGGCGAGCATGGAACCGATGTCGAGGCTGATGAGACGCCTGTTCTTCAGGCCTTCGGGAACATCGCCATCGGCGATGCGCCGCGCCAGCCCTTCGACGATTGCCGTCTTGCCGACACCCGGTTCGCCGATGAGTACCGGATTGTTCTTGGTCCGGCGACTGAGGACCTGAATCACGCGGCGGATTTCTTCGTCACGCCCGATGACCGGATCGATCTTGCCGTCGCGAGCGCGTTGAGTGAGGTCCTGGCCGTACTTCTCGAGTGCCTGAAACTGCTCCTCGGGATTCTGACTGGAAATGCGATGGCTACCACGAACCTGCTGCAGCGCCTGGAGCAATTCCTCGCTGCCCACCCCGAGGCGCTGGTGCATCGCAAGCAGCAGATGCTCGACAGAGAGGTAATCGTCCTTGAGGTCCTTACGGAATGCCTCGGCGCTTTCGGCGATGGTGGTGAGCTCACGATTCATGCGCGGCTCTGAACCGCCGTATGCCTTCGGCAATTTGGCGACCGCTTCATCAGCCTTGTTGCGCACCATGAGCGGTGCAAGGCCGATCGCCTGGACGATTGCAGGCGCGATGGTGCCCTCCTGACCCATCATCGCAGCGAGCACGTGATCGGGGGTGATCTCAGGATTGCTCTGTGCCTTGGCCTGATCGATGGCCGTGGCAAACGCTTCTTGGGTCTTGTGAGTCCACTTCTTCGGATCGAACGCCATACCGAGAGGCTATCTCATAGTAGAAAACTTGACACGAGTCGTATCAACTTTCTCGGATAGATTCGAGTGGTGCTCGCCGATCACCACCAACTGCCAAAGCCGGCGTTGCCGCGCCTGATGGCATTCGATCTCGATGGCACGCTGCTCGATCCAACGGGAAATGTCACGGCCAGAACGGCTGCTTCGTTGTGCGCGGCCAGTGCTGCGGGGATCCGCATGGTGTTGGCGACAGGGCGTTCGCCGTTCATGCTCGGCAACGTCGTCGAGGCAGTCGGACCAGCGATCACCCACGGCGTCATGGCCAACGGCGCATTGGTGTGTACGTTCCCCGACGGTCAGGCCATCCACACCGTGGCCTTTGCCATCGATCGCGCGGTCGAGACCATCGAGCACCTGCGCGCCATCGACCCAGATCTCGGTTTCGCACTCGCCACCGATGTGGGCTTTGCTGCTGAACCCGGTTTCGCGGATCGCATGCCTGCGCCCGTGCACATACCGCCCTCCGACGACGTACTCGTCGTTGCGGCCAAGGCCACGGTTGCCGCGAAGTTGATAGTCTTTCACCCGCACCTTGACACCCATGACCTCATCGATTTTCTTGCACAGCACCTCGATGCAGACCTGCATGCCACGCACATGGGTGCCGAAGCTGCCGAAATCGGCCCGGCGGGTATCGATAAAGCGAGTGGATTGCAGTGGCTCTGCGAGCACCTCGAGATTGCGGCCGCCGACGTCGTCGCGTTCGGTGACAACACCAACGACAACTCGATGATGATCTGGGCCGGACGAAGCGTCGCCGTCGCGAATGCAGCTGAACGCACCCTTGCCGTGGCCACCGACATCACCCTCGCGAACGACAGCGACGGCGTTGCGACCTTCATCGAGGCACTCCTTGCCGATCGGTAGGCCCGGACAACGAACAGTGCCGCGGTCGCTACCGTGAAGTCCGTATGAGCATCGCCGCCGACGCCTCGCCAGAGCTACAGCTCAGTTGGCACGACGGTGCGTTGCACCTCTGGGCCTTGTACCGCGACGATGGCGCTGTCGTGCATCTCGTCGAGCTGATCCGCTTGGCCGATCGCGTGCTCGGGCGGCACGGCGCAGCGGCCGCGCTCCCCACCCGCATCCCCATTCACATGCCTGAACCGTTGGGGGTGCAACCGACCCCAACGCTACGAATGCCCACGGCAGCGCTCGTCGATCTCCCCGATTCCGAACATGCGGCCACGCTGCGGTGGTTCGCATCAGTGGCGACTCTTGCCGACTCGGTCGTGAAGGCGGGCCGTATTCGACCAACGCTGGAGACGAACGGGCCGATCTACACCGCGCGCTGGGTGCCGGTGTTCGAGCATTCCCTCGAGCACGCACTCGCTGAGGCGCACGCGCTCATGCCGCCCGCATGTGCAGTCACCGACATCGTCGCGTTCTTCACCGTCGTCATCGATGCAGTGACACGTCAACGCCTCAGCGAGATGGGCTGGCGGCCAGTGCCTCGCCAGCAGGGCCGCGGCAGCGAGTCCCGAGCAGCTCAGGCAACCTTTCGGGCGTTGAGCTCGTCATCGGGCAGCGTGTTGTATCGCACCGACGACGTCGGCGCACTCACCGAACTCGCCCGTCGGTTCGAGTTCGAGCTCGACCGCGCGCAAGGCGTCCCGGTCGTCGCACCACAACTGCGTCTGCACCTGCCCACCGAAGCCGACCAACCATGGTGCCTCAGCCTCGAACTCTTCGATGTCGATCAGCCACAGCGTTGGTGTACAGCGACCGATGTCATCGATCAGACAGCACTAGCGGTCGACATTGCACGCCAGCCTCAACACCTCGAGCGACTTCGCGCACGAATCGAAACTGCTGGGCAGCTGCTCGGCCTGCAAATCGACGCACTCGAAGTGCTTGCGACTGACCCCACATCCACGATCGAGCTCTCACTCGAACAGGTCGAAGCGTTCCTCACCGACGCACCCCCCATCCTTGAGCAGCTCGATATCCGACTGCTTGGACCCGAGCATCTGTTGCGAGCCAAAGCCACCGTGCAGGCCACTGCGACCCCGAAGCCCGACGTGGCGTCCAGCGGTCGCTTCTCGGCAACCGCGCTGGTGCAGTGGGATGCCACCATCGACGACACCCCCATCGACGACGCGCAGCTCGAACGCGCTGCGGCTGCCGGCAACTCGTTGATTCATATCAACGGCCGCTGGGTGCGACTTGATGCCGAGCACGTCAAAGCAACACTCGGTCGGTTGCGCAAGCAACGTAAGGACCACGCTGAACTTGATGTCGCCGGACTGCTCAAGCTGGCGGCCGAAGCTGCCGCAGTCGATGCGGCTAACGATGCCACGGTCGCGGTTCGTACCGATGGTTGGATCGCCGAACTTCTGGCCGGCCTACCCGACGAACAGCTCCAAGAGTTACACGAGCCTGACTCATTCGTCGGCGAGTTGCGTCACTATCAGCGCCGCGGCCTCAGCTGGCTCGGCTTTCTGGCGCGGCTCGGACTTGGCGGTTGCCTTGCCGACGACATGGGCCTCGGCAAGACCGCAACGACGTTGGCGCATCTCGCAACCAGACCGGGCCCCCATCTGGTTGTGTGTCCGCTCAGCGTTGTACACAATTGGTACTCCGAGGCCGCTCGGTTCACACCGCATCTTCAGGTCGCGATTCACCACGGTGGCGAGCGCGCACGTGGCACCACCGCCGCAGATCAACTCATTCCGTCGGACATCGTGGTCACCACATACGGGCTTTTGGCACGCGACATTGAAGCGCTCAGCGAAGTGCGTTGGGGGACACTGGTTCTCGACGAAGCACAGAACGTGAAGAACCATCTCACCCGGGCCGCGAGAGCTGTACGACACATCAACGCCGAGCAAAAGTTGGCCCTCACCGGCACGCCGGTGGAGAACCATCTTGGCGAGCTGTGGGCGATACTCGACGCCGTCAACCCTGGGCTGTACGGCAGCGCGAACTCATTCAACGATCGTTACGCGAAGCCGATTCAGAAGAACGGCGATGCCGCCGCAACGGCAGCGTTACGAGCACTCACGCAGCCGTTCATCCTGCGTCGCACGAAGGCGGACAAGACGCTGCTCCCCGAGCTGCCCGACAAGATCGAGCAGGTCGCGTGGGCCACCCTCACCCGTGAACAAGCCACCATGTACCAAGCAGTCGTCGATCAGTTGCTCGCAGATGCGCAGGCCGAGACCGGTATGAAGCGTCGTGGCATCGTGCTCGCCGCTCTCACCCGCCTGAAGCAGATCTGCAATCATCCGGCACACGCGGCCGGCGACGGCTCACGACTCGCCGGCCGCTCGGGCAAGCTCTCGCGCTTTGACGAACTCGTGGACGACCTCCTCGACGTCGGCGAGCGCGCGCTCGTGTTCACCCAGTTCCGCGAGATGGGTCTGCTGCTCCAGCGTCACCTCGGTGAACGGCTCCACACCGAGGTGCCCTTCCTGCACGGGGGCGTGACCCGCACAGGTCGAGACGACATGGTCCGCCGCTTTCAGTCGGGCGACGGTCCGGCGATCTTGTTGGTCTCGCTCAAGGCTGGCGGAACCGGACTCAACCTCACCGCCGCTTCGCAGGTCATCCACTACGACCGCTGGTGGAATCCCGCTGTCGAAGATCAGGCCACCGACCGCGCCTGGCGGCTCGGCCAGGCACACACCGTGCTCGTACACAAGCTGGTCTGTGAAGGCACGCTGGAAGAACGGATCAGTCAGCTCATCGACGACAAAAAGCAACTCGCCAACAGCGTGTTGGGCACTGGTGAACAATGGCTGACCGAGTTGTCCACCGACGCCTTGCGCTCGCTGGTCACACTCTCGCCCGGGTCTGCGTCATGAGTGCTCCGGGAGCAAGTCGCGAAGGTCGTCTGACCTCAACAATGCTGGATGTGATGCTTGCCGGCCTCTGCGACCCGGCGCGATTTCGTCGCGGTCGTGACTACGCCCGCCAGGGAGCCGTGGCTGATCTCGTCGTCACCTCGGGAGTCGCCACGGCGAATGTGCAGGGCAGCCGGCCGCAGGCATATGTGGTCACCATCCGCGCAACGCCGGTCGCCGCTGAATTCAACGCTGACAAACTGACGGCGTTGGTGCCTAGCCGTAACGAGGTTCAGTTCGACTGTGATTGCCCCGACTGGGAGTCGCCGTGCAAACACGCCGTGGCCGTCATGGCCCATCTCTCCGAGCGTATTGCGTACGAGCCCACGCTTTTGACCACGTGGCGAAGTGGGCACTCCGCGGGCTCGGCTGCACGCGCAAAGGTCGGCTCACGTGCTGGCGCGGCGGCACGCGAGAACGCACCAACAGCACCGCGTCTCGACGCTGATGCTCGGGCCGCACTCGACACGTTTCTTGGCACGGCACAACCGTTGACGCCGCCTCGCCTCGGGTCGGCACCGCCGGCCCCCGACCCATGGGACGAACCGTGGGCGTTCATGCTCACCGATGCGCTCTCAGCACTGGCGAAGCCACCGCGCTGAGCCGACGCCAATGACGCGTGTCAGCCGAGCGGACTCTTGTGTTGTGTGAACACCGCCATGCCTTGGCGCAATGGCACCAGATCGCGGCGCGGCGCACGGCGTTCGGCCTCGGCTAACGCGGTGTTGGCCAAATGGCGCAACTCGGTGTTCTCTTCGCGGACGAGCGCGAGTTCGGCCTCGAGGGCCATCACGCGACGAATGCCTTCGAGATTCATTCCTTGGCCGGCGAGGTCTTGGATGCGACGCAATGTCTCGATGTCGAGATCGCTATAGCGACGGTTTCCACCCTGCGACCGCGCGGGTTGCACTAAGCCACGCCGCTCGTAGATGCGCAGGGTTTGCGGGTGCATCCCGGCGAGTTCGGCGGCAACCGAAATGACGTAGACAGCGTGGTTTCGACTGCGCATGTTCATTGCTCCAGATGCTCCCTTGGCGAAACCGTAGTCGCTGCAGCGAGCGCCTCGATCGCATGTTTCTGCTCTGCGGTGAGCGTGTGCGGCACCTGCACATCGACCGTGACGATGAGGTCTCCGCTGTGCTTGGGAGTCACAACGCCCTTGCCCTTCACCCGGTGACGACTGCCGGTCTGCGTACCGTGTTTGAGGCGCAGCGTGACCCGCTCACCTTCGAGCGTCGGAATATCGATCTCCGCGCCGAGTGCGGCTTCGGCAAACGTGACCGGGACACGGATCGTCAGGTTCGATCCGTCACGCGCGAAGATCGAATGCGAATGAACGTGACACTCCACCAGCAGATCACCCGCGGGCCCACCGTTGCGGCCCGGCCCACCACGACCTTTCAGCCGAATGCGCTGACCGTCGGCAACGCCCGACGGAATCCGGACCTTGACCTCGCGCTGACGCTTTTCGACACCGCTACCGCGACAACCGGGGCACGCTGAGTCGATGACGATGCCGCGGCCCTGACACGCCCGACACGGAGAGCTGAAGGAGAAGAATCCTTGGTTGTCGTCGACGACACCGCGACCCCCACACTGCGAGCAGGTGCGCGGTGTCGTGCCGGGCTTGGCACCCGAGCCTTGGCACGTGCTGCACTGAGCATCGCTTGTGAGATACAGGGTTGTGGTGATGCCGTGGATCGCATCGACAAAGTCGAGTGTGAGCGTGGCTTCGAGATCGGCACCACGTTGGGGGCCGGCTCCCGACGACGCTCCGCGCCCACGCCCACCTCGGCCGAACATCGAGCCGAGAAGATCACCGAGTCCGTCGGCGCCGACGTCGAAGCCGCCGGGCCCACCGCCGCGGCCAAAGCCACCCGCGCCAAAGCCACCAACCGGTCCGAGTCGACGTACTTCGTCGTATTCCGTGCGCTTGGCTTCGTCACCGACCACGTCGTATGCAGCCGAGATCTCCTTGAAGCGGGTCTCTGCTGCGTCGTCACCGGGGTTGGCATCGGGGTGACTTTCGCGCGCGAGCTTTCGGTAGGCCTTGGTGATCTCCTTTGGCGTTGCCGTTTCTGACACACCAAGGATCTTGTAGTAGTCCTTTTCGTACCACTCGCGCTGGGCAGTCATTGTCGTTTCCCCCGGGTCAGCCCCGGACCTTCACCATGGCCGGACGGAGAACCTTGCCCTTCCATTGATAGCCGGTCCGCAGTACTTCGCTGACCACCGGCCCGATGGATTCATTCTCTGCCGGCTCGTGCAACACTGCCTCGGCCTGCGCTGGATCGAAGGGCTTCTCGTTGAGGTCCATCGCTTCAAGGCCTTGCTTGTGAAGCACGCCCATCAGTTGGGACCAGATCGGTTCGACACCTTCGACGCCATGAGCGAATGCGGCCTCACAGGCATCGAGCACAGCGAGCAACGACTCGGCCAACTTGCCCGTCGCGCGGTCGACTTCATCGGCCTGCATGTTGGTGACACGCTTGCGATAGTTCTCGAACTCGGCCTGTAGCCGGAGGGCAATGTCCTTGAACTGATCGCGCTCGGCTGTGAGCATGTCGATCTCAGTGACCACGACCTCGGCCAACGCCTCGGCTACATCACCAGACTCGGCGTCCTCGGGCGACGGTTCGAGCGTTGTCTCGTCAGTCATCTCAGCCTCGGAGCTCACTTGTCATCGACAATTTCCGCGTCGATGATTTCCTCATCGTTGGCTGCGTCACTTTGCCCACTGGCCGAAGAACCAGCCGCATCGCCATCGCGCGAGGCCGCCTCATACAGCTTTTGCCCGAAGGCCTGCAGCGCATCGGTGAGTGACGTGGTGGCCTGCTTGATCACTGGTATATCGTTGCCGGTGAGCGCCGCCTTGAGTCCCGTCAATGGGGTCTCGACGGACGCCTTGTCATCGGCGCTGACTGTCTCACCCTGATCGCGCAGCATCTTCTCTGCCTGATACACCGCTGAGTCGGCGTTGTTGCGAACTTCGGCTTCGTCACGGCGCTGACGGTCTTCCTCGGCATGCACCTCAGCATCGCGCACCATTTGGGCAATGTCGTCTTTGTTCAGCGTGCTCTGACCGCTGATCGTCATCGACTGCTCTTTGCTGGTAGCACGATCCTTGGCCGAGACATGCACGATGCCGTTGGCGTCGATGTCGAACGTGACCTCGATCTGTGGCACGCCACGAGGCGCCGGCGGAAGGTCGACCAACTGGAACTTGCCGAGGGTCTTGTTGTAGCCCGCCATCTCGCGCTCGCCTTGGAGCACATGGATCTCGACGCTCGGCTGCATGTCTTCTGCGGTCGTGAAGACCTCTGTGCGGCGCGTTGGAATCGTGGTGTTGCGCTCGATGAGCTTTGTCATCACGCCACCCTTGGTCTCGATGCCGAGGCTCAACGGCGTGACATCGAGCAACAGCACGTCCTTGACGTCGCCCTTGAGAACGCCGGCCTGCACGGCAGCCCCGACGGCCACGACTTCGTCAGGGTTCACGCTCTTGTTCGGCTCTTTGCCGGTGAGGCTGATCACGAGATCGTTGACGGCCGGCATACGCGTGGAGCCACCAACGAGAATCACGTGATGCAGTTGGCCCTTGCTGACGCTTGCGTCCTTGAGAGCCTGCTCGAACGGGATGCGGCAACGCTCGATGAGGTCCGCCGTCATTTCTTGGAACTTGGCGCGGGTCAGCGTCTCGTCGAGATGCAACGGGCCCTCCGCCGTGGCGGTGATAAAGGGCAGGTTGATCTGCGTCTGCTGCACCTGGCTGAGTTCGATCTTGGCCTTCTCAGCTGCTTCCTTGAGTCGCTGCGTGGCCATGCGGTCGTTGGCGAGATCGACACCGTGCTTGGCCTTGAACTGCTGCACGAGCCAGTCCATGACGCGCTGATCCCAGTCGTCTCCGCCGAGCTTGGTGTCACCGTGGGTGCTCTTCACTTCAAACACGCCGTCACCGATTTCGAGCACGCTGACATCGAAGGTGCCACCGCCGAGGTCGAACACCAGAATCGTTTCGTCCTCGGTGTTCTTGTCGAGACCGTATGCAAGCGCAGCGGCGGTTGGCTCGTTGATGATGCGCAGGACTTCGAGACCAGCGATCTGGCCGGCTTCTTTGGTAGCCGTGCGCTGTGCGTCGTCGAAGTAGGCAGGAACGGTGATCACTGCCTGGGTGACGACGTCACCGCAGTAGGCCTCGGCATCGCGCTTGAGCTTCATCAGTGTGCGCGCGCTGATCTCTTGCGCGGTGTAGCGCTTGCCATCGATGTCGTCGCTCTTCCACGACGTGCCCATCTGGCGCTTGATGCTGCGGAACGTGCGATCAGAGTTGGTAATCGCCTGACGCTTGGCGACTTCACCGACGAGCACTTCGCCCGCCTTGCTGAACGCCACGACGCTGGGGGTCGTGCGCGCGCCTTCGGCGTTGGGGATGACGACGGGATCGCCTGCTTCGAGAAAGGCAACGACGCTGTTGGTGGTGCCGAGATCGATTCCGACTGCCTTGGCCATGATTGTGTGCTCCTGTGTT
>JAYTWP010000297.1:0-2038 GCA_043743395.1 Actinomycetota bacterium
TACCGAAACGTCAGCTCCATCGCCCTGTTCGTAACCGGGTGACGTGAACATGCATAACCTTCCACGCCTCCGCCGCTCCGAGCTGACAACACCCGGCTCCAACCCAACCATGCTCGCCAAGGCAGCAGCATCCGCCGCTGACGTCGTCGTAATCGACCTCGAGGATGCGGTTGCACCATGGGCCAAGAACCAGGCCAGAACGAACGCTGTGGCGGCCCTGCGCGACCTTTCGTGGTCTGACAAGGGTCGCGCCGTGCGGATCAACGCTGTCGAGACTGCGTGGTGCCACGACGACCTGATCGCAGTCGTCAGCGACTCTGTCGTTGCCCCCGATGTGATCGTCGTCCCCAAGGTCTACGGACCACGCGAGGTGTGGTTCGTCGACGACCTGATCACCCAATTGGAGCGCAAACATGGCCTTAAACCCGGACTTATCGGTCTCGAAGTGCTGATTGAAGACGTCCGGGCGTTGGCTCGGGTGGAGGAGATCGCCGGCTGCAGTCCCCGAATCGAAGCACTCGTGCTCGGGGTTGGGGACCTCGCCGCCAGCCAGGGAATGCGGCTCGGCCACATCGGAGCCGGATCGCAGTACCCCGGCGACATATGGCATTCTGCCAGAACGCGGATGATCGTCGCAGCAAGAGCTGCTGGCATCGAAGCGATCGATGGACCACACGCCGACTTTACGGATCTCGACGGTTTCGCATCAACGAGTCAGACATTCGCGTTGCTTGGCGGCTCGGGAAGATGGTGTATCCACCCAGCTCAGATCGATCACGCGAACCGGATCTTCGCGCCGACCTCGGAGGAGATCGCCGAAGCCGAACGCGTCGTGGCCGAGGTGAAAAGAGCCGAAGCGAACGGTGAGGGCGCAGCCTCGCTCAACGGAACAATGATCGATCGCGCCACCGCACGCAACTTTGAGCAGGTGCTCGCCCGAGCCAGCCAAGCAAAGCGTCGCACACCTCCGGATCAGGAGAAACCTGCGCAGAGAGAGGCTCCGTAGCGGACGGCGAGGTCTACCCGTGGAGCATTGATATCACCTGTGAATGGCGCTCGTACCGATCTCAACTGAAGCCTCTCGAGGAGCACAGAACGCGCGGGCGTTGCGCGCATCGAATGTTCCAGCGCCATTGGACAGCGAGCACCGAGTCGGCGTTCGGCGCCTTCGGTGGGATCACTCGAGGATGGTCCCGTCGAACCATCGCGTGCGGCAATTTCCGGGACGCGGTGGGACGAAAGGCGACAACCGACCGCATGAGTGCCGATCCGACGGTCGCGCCACGTGGACATGTGCGTCGCGAGTTGCCCTATACGGCCCACTTCATGAACTTCTCATCCGATGGTCTCAAGTTCGAATCTTGCCGGGGGCGCTTTGTGATGTCGCAGTGCCAGCAGGGCGTTAATCGAACCCGCGGGCACACCATTGGAACGAATGAGGCTACAATAGGTTCATGAGTGGAGCCACAACACGGGTTGTTGTCACCGTCGGCGTGCGCGAGCTGAAGAATCAGTTGAGCGGCTATCTCGATCGGGTCAAGGCGGGCGAGGAGATCACCGTCACGGAACACGGCCGACCGATCGCCCGCCTCACGGCGATGGCCGCGGACGTCGACCGCAGGGCGGCACTGATCGAGGCCGGGATCGTGCGCCCGGCGCCGGCCGCTCATCGGCGCCTACCGTCGGTGCGAGTGAAGCTTGCCCCAGGCGACCCGCTCGAGACGCTCGTCGCACAGCAGCGGCAGTGATTACGTACGTCGACACCTCTGTGCTGCTCAAGCTGCTTGTGGACGACGAGGTGGGCACGGACGCTGTGCAGCGGTTGTGGCTTGAGTCGGACTTCGTGGTCTGCGCGGAGATCGGCTACGCCGAGGCGCGGGCAGCCCTCGCGGCGGCGCGCCGCAGTGGCCGCCTCGACGCTGACGGGTTGTCGATAGCGAAGGCCGAGCTCTCCGCGCTGTGGTCGCAAGTCGACGTGGTTCCGGTCACGACCGCACTCGTGCTCGCTGCCGGGGATCTGGCTGAAGTGGAGGGACTG
>JAYTWP010000298.1:0-2664 GCA_043743395.1 Actinomycetota bacterium
TCCTGCATCTGCGCACGGGCACGGGCGAGACGGTCGGCGTACACACCGGTGGCGAGTGGCGCTGGGGTTCCGGGAGTTTGCATAGGGACCATTGTGCCCGAAGCACCGCGCTTACCCGACGCGGATCTGCACTGCCTCGGCGGATTGACGCGCGTGATAACTGCTGCGCGTGAGTGGGCTGGATTCGACATGACCGATCCCCAGCGATTCGCCCACCGATTTCCAGCGATCGAAATCTGCGGGCTCGACCCAGCGTTGCACCGGGAGATGATTTGAAGTCGGGCGCAGATACTGCCCGATCGTGACAATGTCGGCGCCGATCGAAGCGAGATCTATCAGCACGCCGTCGACCTCATCGACTGTTTCGCCCATGCCCACGACAAGGCCCGACTTCACGGTCAGCCCCGCCGCCTTCGCACGCGACAACACCGCGAGCGACCGCGCGTACCCAGCTGATGGACGCACGGCCCGCTGCAGTCGCGGAACGGTCTCGACGTTGTGGTTGAGCACATCGGGCCGAGCCGCAAACAACACCGACAGCGATGCAGCGTCGCCCTTGCAATCCGAGATCAGCGTCTCGATACGCGTGGATGGCCGACGTTCACGGATCGCGTGGACACAGGCCGCGACGTGTGCCATTCCACCATCGCCGAGATCATCTCGGGCCACCATCGTGAGCACGGCATGACTGACGCCCATGCGCTCGATCGCTTCGGCGACGCGTTGCGGCTCGTCGTCGGATGGCGGTAACGGCTTGTTCGTGTCGACCAGACAAAACCCGCAGGCTCGCGTGCAGCGCTCACCGAGCAACATGAACGTGGCAGTACCATCGGCCCAGCAATCGCTGAGGTTGGGGCAGCCAGCTTCCTCGCACACCGTGACGAGCTTGAGGTCACGCACCGTTCGTTTCAGCGAGAGCACCTCCGGGCCATGGTGCACCTTGGGTCGCAACCATTCAGGTTTGCGGTCGGCGAGGGCGACGGAATCGGTCACGCCCGCGTTGGCCAGTCGGCTGAGCATGCGCACCGGCTCGCCACGTTCGAGAGCGGTTGGCGGCGCGAGCACGCCATGTTCCGATGCTGACCGCACAGGTTGACCCGGCCCCTCGCCCCGCGAGAATGCAGACAGATCGTCAGGGCGTTCGCGCCACGCGACATCTTGACGCTCGACATCGCCGCTACCCCACCGCGCCGCGGCGAGTTGGGCGATGACATCGACGACCTCGGCCATCGAGGCATCGACACCTTCCTCCGCGAGCGACGTGACAGGACGGTCGGCAATGCCACACGGCACGATGAAATCGCGCAGGAACCGCATGTCGGTTGTCACGTTGAGCGCAAACCCATGCATGCTTCGGCCGCGTGAAACACGGATACCGATCGCGCAGATCTTGCGCGGATTCGGTCCCGCTGGATCGATCCACACACCGGGATAGTCAGCGAGACGACCCGCGTCGGGCAGGCCGAGTACACCAAGTGCATCGATGATGAGCTGCTCCACGCTGCGCACGTGCGCGACGGTGTCTGCCGGGCCAGAACTGCCGCCGTACTTGGGCTGCAGCGACAGCACCGGATAACCAACGAGTTGACCGGGACCGTGATAGGTGACGTCGCCGCCACGATTGACCGCAATGAGTTCTGCCCCCACGGTGGCCGGGTCGACGAGGACGTTGGCCGCCACATCTGCACGTGAGCCGTACGTGAAGACGTGTCGGTGTTCGAGCAGGAGGAGATGGTGATGAGAGCCGTGACGAAACATGGCGTCCTGCAGCGCCAGTGCCTCGCCATACGACACGCGTCCGAGCCAACGCACATGCAGGGCGTCGGCCGAAACGCTCATCAGAGTTCGGCGCCCCAATCGCGATTCTCGAGCAGTGCCTTGACCTTCACAAGAAAGCCAGCTGCATACGCACCATCGAACGCACGATGGTCCCAACTCATCGCCAGGTTCCCAACGGGATGGATCGCGATGCTCTCTCCCCCGTCGGGCATGCGCACCACGACGGGCTTACGCACGATCGCATCGGTGGACAAGATCGCTACTTGCGGCTGATTGATGATGGCCATCGTGAGCACGCTCCCCGCCGAACCGTTGTTACTGATGGTGAACGTTCCTCCGGCGATCTCGTCGGGGCCGAGCTTGCGCGCCCGCGCCCGGGTGCCGAGGTCGTTGATCTCACGCGCGATCGCGCGCAGGCGCTTGGTCTCGGCTCCGCGGATGACTGGCACGAGCAGTCCCGTGTAGTCGAGATCAACTGCGATGCCGAGATCGACGAAGTTGTGGACGATGAGATTGTCACCATCGAGGGTTGCGTTGAGATGCGGGAACTCGCGCAATGCGTCTACAACGGCGCGGGTGATAAAGCTGAGATAGGTGAGGCTGAACCCCTCGTCGGCCTTCCACCCATCCTTGACCTTGGTGCGCGTCGCATCGACGTTGGAGAAGTCAACTTCAACAACACTGAACGCGTGCGGGCTCACGCCCTTGCTCATCACCATGTGCGCGCCCGTGAGCTTGCGGATCTTGCTGAGCTTGACGACATCGTCGCGATCGCTCACCACCGCAGGGACACTCGCGGCTGGAACGGCGGTGGGAGCCACCGGAGCAGGCGCAGGGGCAGCTGCAGGTACAGGCGCCACTGTCGCAGGTGCAGCCGCGACAACA
>JAYTWP010000299.1:0-2248 GCA_043743395.1 Actinomycetota bacterium
ACGAGCTTGGTGGATGGCCACCCGCCATGCGAACTTACGGGCCAACCGCCTTGGGCGAGCACCATGGTGGGCACGGTTGTAATGAGGAGCAACTCGATGATGCGCGGCTTGGTGAGGGCGATGTATCCACCGATCATTGTGCGCGGATTGCGTCGGGTGCCGTGGCCGAGGCCGCCCGGCGCGAGGCGAGAGGGAACGAGGGGGCGAGAGCCGACGGACATCGGCGCTCATCGTAGGGGTCTTTGTTATGGGTTCCTAGTTGAGCGGCCGTGAATGTCCGATTCATGCCCTCTGGCGCGAGAATGATCGTCAAGTATGAACAGCATGGCCAGCGCACCCTCCCCGATCGTGGTGGACCAACCCGATCAAGACGAGACCGTGCTGCCCGACATCCCATGGATCGTTCTCGTCTGGAACGACCCCATCAACTTGATGAGCTACGTCACGTTCGTGTTCCAGAAGCTGTTCGGCTACAGCCTTGAAAAGGCGACGGAGCTGATGCTCGACGTGCATCAGAAGGGTCGAGCTGTGGTCTCCAACGGAAGCCGCGAGAAGGCCGAACTCGATGTCTTCCGCCTGCACGAGCATGGGCTCTGGGCCACGATGCAACGCGACGGCAGCTAGTTGATGGCCCGTAAACCCAAGGCCCCGGTCGAGCGAATCGCTTCGGGCTTTCGACTCAATCTGAAGGTCGACGACCGCGAACTGGTTGTGCGGCTGCTCCGTGAGCTCAGGTCGCTACTCCTTGGCCCTGACGACGACGAGCGTTTGCGACGCCTCTTCCCTACCGCGTATCACCAAGAGGGTGATCGCGCGATGGACGTGGAATACCAACGTCTGATGCGCGAAGACCTCGTCGCGTCACGCCTCACAGGTCTTGGTCTGGTCGATGAGTGTCTCGGCGAGGCAACGAACGACACCGCCCGCCTCAGCGAGCCCCAATTGCTTGCGTTCGTGCAAGCACTGAACGGACTCCGACTCGTGCTGGGCACGATTCTTGATGTGAGCGAAGATCACGAGCTCGACGACATCGACCCCGACCATCCCCTCGCCGGCGAGTACCAGCTGTACGCGTACCTGAGCTGGCTGCTCGACTGGTGTGTTCGGGCGCTGCAGACGTAGCTGCTGAGGTCACTGTAGAAGTGGCTGCAGGATGGGGCTCGGTGAACACAGTGTGTGCAACGGCCGATCTCAGAGTCCGAACGCCGCCGCCAGACTGGGCGCGCTTGCAGCCCTGCCGAGGTGTGCAGCGATTCCGAGTGCAGCTTCGGTGAACGACAAGAGCGAGAAGTGATCGAGTTCAGCACTGGCACGGGTACCTGCAACGATCGAAGGTGCAATCGCGACGAAGGGCATACCGCCGCCGCCAGAGCTTTCGTCGAACATGATGAAGACTGCAGTACGGCCCTCGCGATAGGTATCCGATGACGTAATCGCGTCCACAACGGGCTGCAACCAGGTGTCGCCCGTGGCGACCGGACAGTCATGCATGTCGTTGCAGATATCGGGAACGATCAACGAGAACGCAGGCAGACCACCGCTGAGGTCGGCAGCAAACTGATCGAACGGGATATTGTCGCGAGCGCACGCTGTTCGGTCGTCTTCGCCTACGTAGTAGGCCGCCGGGTTGTGCTTGACCGCATATCGATCGGTGGACTGCAACGCGCAGTTGGTCGGCATGGCTTCCGAGTAGGTCTTCGACTGCTTGCCGACGGCACGGACCTGACGAAAGAGATTGTCGACCGTCAGAGGATGAGCGGCGGGCGCCGCGTCATCGGTCACGCCCTGCGTATCTCCGGACGTGGCCGCGAGATAGTTGGGAAGCGAAGGATGAACTCCGTGGTCGACGTAGTTCAATGCCGATCCACACGAGTCGGCGACTCGCTTGATGAACGGTGCGTTCGAAGAATCGAGCACCGCGTTGAGATCTTTGTTCTCCATCCATATCCAGATCACATGGTCGTAGGTATTTGGCGTGGAACCTGAACGGCCGCACGGGCCCGTCCACGGAACCGACGTGGAGGTCGGCGATGCCGGAGATGCAACTGAGGTCGGCGCAGCAATCGTGACGGCCGACGTTGCCGAATCTGGCGATGACGTGACCGCGTCAGACGCCGCAGGGGAGGCTGATTTGTCGGCACACCCGACGAATCCCACGAGTAACACACAAGCAACGACGACGCGTTTCATACGTCGAGAGTCTCGCGCGTTGGCGCGCATCCGGCGAAGACCCACCAGGAACGCACGG
>JAYTWP010000300.1:0-2539 GCA_043743395.1 Actinomycetota bacterium
GCCGAACGCGCCGCCGCCATCGCGCGCGAGTCCAAGGATGAGCTCCTTGAACGCCTGGTACACCGCATCGCCGAAGATGCGCTTACCTTCGACCGGGTCGAGGCAGTCGAGGTTGTAGTCCGCAAGCTTCGCCCGCCGATTCCCGAAGATGTCGTCAACACAGCCGTACGCATTCGTCGCACGCGCGCCGATCTGCAGATCCCTCCACGCACCAGCCACCGCGCAATCGTCGCGTTGGGAACGAACCTTGGCGATCGCGTTGCGTACCTGAAACTCGCCGTCGAAGAGCTCGGCAGCAGCCTTACGGCCCAGTCGCAAGTCTTCGAGACAGCACCGGTAGGTGGCCCCGATCATCAGGGCGCATACCTCAACATGGTGGTCGAGGTAGAGACCTCGCTCGATCCATTCGCGATGCTGCGCCGATGCCAACGTATCGAGTCGCTCGCGTTGCGTCAGCGCATCGTGCATTGGGGCCCACGAACGCTCGATGTCGATCTGCTCTTCTACGACGACATCACCATCGTCAGCCCCGAACTCACCATCCCCCATCCGCGCTACGGTGAGCGACGTTTCGTGCTGACTCCATTGTCAGAAGTCGCGCCCGAACTCTGTCCTCAGAACTGGGACCAGACGTTGCCTCCCGATTCGATCACGCCTCTCGGGCCGTTGGCCGACCTGTACTGATCGGCCGAAGAATGCCTCGCATGTCGCTACTGCAGCAGCCCAAGCTTGCGCTCGAGCGCGCGCACCTGGTCGGGGTAATGGACCCGGCCATACTCGGGGCGCTGCTTCAGCACAATCTCCATCAGTTCCCAATGCTGTGGCGTGTCCTTCCACGGCAGCGCGATGTACAACGGCAGATCCCAGCAACGCAATCGGTCGAGGTTGCTATAGACCCGCTTCTGGTAGAGGTACCTGTCTTCCCACGCCCAGTTACTCGGCGCGAACCCGGTGCCGGGATCAATGATGCATCGGTGGCGCATGCCGAAGCGGTCGGCGTCGGCGAGACGCGCATCGAAGAACTCGACCAACGTGTCGATCGGGTCGGCCTTCACGTGCTGCATTTCGCGCGGGTTCGGTCCGCTGAGAAACGGCACCACGATCGGGACGTCGAACTCGCGGGCGACCTCCCACATCGCGTCAGACTGCATACCGTCGGCGGCGTTGAGCACCGTGGCTCCGGCCTCGATGGCGCGCCGCGCCACCTGAGGTCGCCAGGTGTCCACGCTCAGCGGCACCCCCAGGGCCGCGATGGCCGGTACCAAGGTCTCAAGGCGTCGCCACTCGGTCTCCCAACCCACCACAGTGGCCGCATCGGTGCTTCCCTGGCCGCCGAGATCGATGCCATCGGCACCGTCGCCCAGCAATTTGCGGGCACGAGTCACCGCCTGTTGTGCATCGGACACGATCGAGTCGGTGTTCAGCGAGTCGGGCGATGCGTTGACCACAGCAAACAGTTCCACGCCGTGGGAGGTTATTGGCCATGAGCCCATCTACCCTCAGCGATGTGAGTCCTGTGCGCACATTCGACGCAACGTCGTTCACCATGAACGACGCGCTCCGCGCCAAGGCGGGCCGCACTGTCAGCATGTGTTTGCCGTGCAAAAACGAAGCCGAAACAATCGGCGCAGTTGTACACATGGTGCGCACGATGCTGGTCGACGGCACCGGTTTGGTCGACGAACTCATCGTGCTCGACGACAACTCCACCGATGACACCGCAGCAATCGCCGCGGCGAACGGCGCCACCGTCGTGTCGGTCAATACGGTCAATGCGGCCTACGGCGACGGTCGCGGCAAAGGCAATGCACTCTGGGCGACGCTTGGCGTCAGTACCGGCGACTTCATCGTGTGGTGCGATGGTGATGTCACCAGTATCGAGCCGAGCTGGGTGCTGCGTCTCCTGATGCCACTCCTCACCACGAACGACGTTGCATTGGTCAAGGCCAGCTATCACCGCCCCACCGATCTCGGTGGTGGCGGACGCACTACCGAGCTCGTCGCCCGTCCTCTGCTCAGCCTGTTCCTTCCCGAGCTCACCGGTCTGCATCAGCCGCTCAGTGGCGAGTTCGCCGGACGGCGCACCGCAATCGAGCAAATTCCGTTCGTGCAAGGGTGGGGCGTCGAGATCGCAATGCTTGCCGATGTTGCCGAGCGCTTCGGTGCCTCAGCGATCGCGCAGGTCGATGTCGGCGAGCGTCATCATCGCCACCAGACGCTCGATCGCCTCGGCGTGCAAGCCGCAGAGGTCATCGCCACGCTGCTCACCCGTGTCGGGGCGAACAAAGCGTTCGCTCACGATCACGTTGCGCTGCTGCGCCCGAACGGGGTGAGCGAGCCGCTCAACCTCGATGAACGCCCGCCGATGAAGTCGGTGCGCTGAGCCGCACCGCAGCTAGATGGCGCGAAGCATCTGAAGCGATTCCTCTAAGAGCGCGAGATGATCATCGATGGTGACGCAACGCCGATCAGTCGCTCCCAACATTTGCGATGACATCGTGCTGACCGACAGGTGAGTGCCACCCGCCGCCTTCCAGCC
>JAYTWP010000301.1:0-2539 GCA_043743395.1 Actinomycetota bacterium
GGCAATCCTGGACCTGGGGGTTGGGCGTGGGCTGTGGCGCCCGATGGTTCGCCCTGCGGGTCTGGCGGCGCGGCACATTCCACCAATCAACGAATGGAAGTGCAAGCGGTGCTCGAGGCGCTGCGTGCACTTCCGGGCGAGGTCACGATCGTCTCCGATTCCACGTACGTCGTGAATTGCTTTCGTGATCGATGGTGGGCCAAGTGGGAACGAAACGGGTGGCGAAATTCTCAGAAGCAACCGGTTGCGAATACTGATCTGTGGATTCCACTGATCGAACTCGTGAAGCTGCGCCAACCCATCTTCCGGTGGGTGAAGGGCCATAGTGGTAATCGGCTCAACGATCTCGTCGACGAACTCGCCGTCGCGGCGAGTAAGGGACCGTTCGGTATTGAGTCCGTGGAGAGCACTGAGGCCAGCGGCCCGCTCACACTTTTCTGACGCGCCTTCTAGCGTTGCGGGCCCACGATGGCTCGCGCGCGCAGGTCGACGATCGCGGCTGTGTTGAAACCCAACTCGAGCAAGACCTCATCGGTGTGCTCGTCGAGTTTGGGTGCATGGCGCCCCAACGATGTCGGCGTCTGCGAAAAGCGTGCTGGGGGGCGTGCTTCTCGAACACGACCGAGGTGCGGCCGAACGTGTTCGACAACCGAGCGGTTGTGTTGCACCTGCGGATCGAGATGGACACGTTCGACCGGGGTGATCATCGCGCATGGCACGTCTTGCGCATGGAGCGCCCCGACCAGCTCGGCACCGTTGTGTGTTTCGATCTCGGCAGCGACGAGATCATTGAGCGCTGCCGTATTCGCATCGCGATCTGTAAGCGAGATAAACCGCGGGTCGTCGAGCCATTCGGGCTTGCCGAGTGCGCGGCACAGACCAGGGAACTGTCGCTCGCTGTAGGCCATCAGCGCGAGGTGGCCGTCGGCGGTGCGCCGAACGAGGTAGTTGTCGGCCATGTGCGGGCCGGGCACCACCGCACCGGTATCGAGTAACGAGTGCTGCATCATGCCGTCGGGCCACAAGAACGCGAGCCCCGCGTCGAGCATGCTCACTTGTACGTGCTGACCCCCTGCGCCGCCGCTGCGCGCGAGCAGCGCCGCGAGAATTGCCTGACACGCCGTGTTCGCAGTGACTTTGTCGATGACGAAGTTGCGGATGAGCGACGGGTCTCCGGTGGATGGATCGGTCTGCAATGCGGCCATGCCGGAAAGTGCCTGCACGACGTAGTCGTATGTCTTCTGGTCTGCATACGGCCCCGAATCGCCGAACCCGGAGACCGAGACATAGATCAGCTCGGGGTTGATCGAGCGCAGCGAGGCTTCATCGATGCCGAGTCGATCGACGACACCGGGACGAAAGTTCTGGATGAAGACATCGGTCTTCGCGATGAGTTTGCGCAAGACGTCGACACCTTCAGACCGTTGGAGATCGACGACGACGGAACGCTTGCCACGGTTCACTCCTGCCCAGAGTGCACCAATCGACCCGATGCGATGTCCGAGAAAACGCATGCGGTCGCCGCCTTTGGGCGCTTCGATCTTGATGACTTCGGCGCCGAGATCGGCGAGCAGCGTGGCTGCCAACGGGCCTGCAATCATCTGGGATGCCTCGAGTATCCGGTAGCCGCGAAGGGGTCCGTCGCCGTTGCTCATCTCGCAAGGTTAGAGATTCCGGGTACACAATCGGCACGTGAGCGGCGCCTGCGCGGCTGTGACCGGCCATGGCGGAGTCGTCGGCAATGAGCCTTGTTGCCTAGCCTTGTCTTCATGGATCTCAACGGAGTTAGCGCAATCGTCACGGGTGGAGCATCGGGTATCGGGGCCGCCACTTCTCGTCTTCTCGCCAGCAAGGGTGCCAAGGTAGTTGTCGCCGACTTGCAGGATGATCGTGGATCAGAGTTGGCCACCGAGATCGGTGGGGCCTTCTGTCATGTTGATGTCACTAAGACCGACGACATCGTCAACGCAGTCGAGATGGCCAAGAGCATGGGTCCCTTGCGAGTGCTGGTCAATTCCGCGGGTATCGGCTGGGCACAGCGCACGATCGGCAGAGACGGCAGCTACGATTCGGCCGCCAATCTCGACGCCTTCAAGAAGGTCGTTGCGATCAACCTCATCGGCACGTTCGACTGCATCCGTCTCGCCGCGACAGCGATGAGTCAGACCGAACCGCTCGAGCACGGCGAGCGTGGCGCCATCGTGAACATTGCGTCGGTTGCTGCCTTCGATGGCCAGATCGGCCAAGCGAGCTATTCGGCATCGAAGGGCGGCGTCGTCGGCATGACGCTGCCGATCGCGCGAGACCTGTCGGCTTCGGGCATTCGCGTCAACACGGTTGCACCGGGCCTCATCGACACGCCCATCTATGGGCAGGGCGAAGGCAGCGAGGCATTCAAGGCCAACCTCGAAAAGGGTGTGCTGTTCCCGCATCGGCTCGGCGAAGGCACCGAGTTGGCGAGCATGGTGCTCGAGTGCATCACCAACAGCTATATGAACGCCGAGACCATCCGGGTCGATGGCGGCATCCGCATGCCACC
>JAYTWP010000302.1:0-8792 GCA_043743395.1 Actinomycetota bacterium
GCAGGCACGAGCGCTGCAGCGAGTACTGCTGATCCGGCAGCGGGCACGACGCCGGTGCCGCCTGCGGCTGCTGGCGACGATGCCACGGCGGCGACGGACGATGCCACGGGTCCCGCCGCAACCGGCGATCCGGGTACGACCGATGCCACAGGAGCAGCGGCGCCTGACACGGCCACGGGTGACCCGGGCACCACCGATGCCAGTGGTGCCGGGACGGCGACAGGGGGACCGGTTGGCGAAACTGTGACACCCGCTACCGAGGGCTTCAGTCGCTTCGCAGCGACAGGTCTCAGCGATGTGACGGAGCGTCTCGACGTCTCGGCCGCCGACCTCGGCGTGGCTGGCGACGACACCGGCGCGGCTGGAGAAGATTCTAAAGGCGGTGGTGCTGCCGAGGCGCAGCGTGATGCGGGACAAGAGCAGTCCGACGACGGTGGTGCTGCGACCGGAGCCAAGGGTGATGAGTCTGCTAGCGATGGCGCTGGCGGCCCGCACAGTACGGAACAAGAGCAGTCCGACGCCGGTGGTGCTGCAACCGGAGCCAAGGGTGATGATTCTGCAAGCGGCGCCGATGACGGCCCGCACAGCACGGAACAAGAGCAGTCTGACGCCTCTGGCGACGCCACCGGAGCCAAGAGTGATGAGTCTGCTAACGATGACGCTGGCGGCGCGCACAGCACGGAACAAGAGCAGTCCGACGACGCTGGTGCTGGTCGGATGGAAGACAGTGCCATCGACATGTCGAACGTGACTGTCAGCGCCAGCAGCCACGTGCTTGTCGACGATTTCGACGGACTCACCGCGACTGGTGTGACGTCCACGGCAGCAGTCGATATCGGTCAGGTCGATGGCAGCGCTGCTCTGCAGCAGCCGGCAATCACCGTCACCGATGTGAGGGCGTCGCTTCCCGACGGCCCGCGACCCGTGATGGTTGTTGATGACGTCGTCGGTGATTCCACCTACGCCGGTGTCGTCGAGGAGACAGCGGTTGTCATCGATGTCGTGCCTTCCGCTGTTGGTGAGGCCAATCTCACGGTGTCCCCAAACATCGTGGTCGACCCCGCACCCGTGCTTCCCGTCGGTGCCGACGATGGCAACGACGGCAACGACGGCAACGTCACTGTCGAGGTCGTTACCACGGCCGACGCATTTGGTGCGACCTTGACTCCCACCGATGGCGATTCGCGTGATTTCGCTGACGACGATGACGTCGACTTCGCCACCGACATCGCGAGCGACATCACACCGAACTCACCGACCGATTTGAACTTCGGCCCGTGAAGTACCTGGCTGGTAGTGGTGTGCTCAGACGAAACGGAAACTGGCGATGATCTCCACAAAGGCATCCATATTGGTGTTGATCGACGAGTCGCGTTGGCATGTGCCGATGATCTGGAAGAAGTCGACCAACTTGCCGCCTTCGGTGACCGGGGCGAAGAACATGGCCTGCATCTGTGCGAGTTTGCGCCCGTCGGGTCCATCGAGTTCGACTCCGCGGGTATACACCACGTTGGTGCCGAAACGGATCAGGCGCTCACCGTTCTCGACGGCACTGGGCGTCGTGCGCTTCAACTTCGCCCACGTCACTTTGGCAGCTCGTTCGAAGTCGACTGCGCGCGGCAGTTTGTCATGTCGGATGAGCGCATTCACCCAGAAGCCCTTGTCGTCGTCGGGTTGGCGCACGACACACAACGCGCTCGGGGCTTCATCGACAACCCACCCATCGGGTACGGAGAAAATGAACCTTGGGATCCCCGGAATCATCTCGCTCGGGTGTACAGCAATGCGAGACGTCAACGACTGGGGTTGCTCTTCATCAGCCATAAACGGACTGTACCGCACTCGGGATCGTGCGATCACATGTAACTGGGAATGCTCCCGGTGACGCGCGAGGCGGGGATCTTTACGATGGATTACAGAACTCAAGTCAGCGACCACACGAACAGTGAACGACCGAAAGTAGGCCCACCATGAGCGATTGGTTCTCGCAGGCAATTGCCGATGTCGGAAACGCGATCGACGACGCCGTTGACGCGGTCGTTGACGTTGTCGACGACGTTGTCGACGCGGTCGTTGACGTTGTCGACACGGTCGTTGACGTTGTCGAAGACGTTGTCGATGTGGTCGTATCGGTGGTCGACGCCGCAGGTGATGTCGTCGGCGCCGTCGTCTCTGGCGAAGATGTGGGTGGCGCTTTCGAAGACGCCGCAGCGCAGGTCGGTGACACCATCGTCGACTCGGCCAATGAGATCGCCGGCGATGTCGCCGACGTTGCTGGCGACGTTGCCGACTTCACCCTCAGTGCGCTCGATACCTTCGTCTTCGACCCTGTTGATTTCGTGACCGGCGGCGCGATCGATGTTGACTACGCCGATGGTCAACTCACTGCGGATCTCGACTTCGGAATCGCGTCGGTTGGTGTCAGCGTTGGTGATCAGGGTTTCAGTGCGGAGGCGGGGTTCGACATCGGCATCGCCAGCGGTGAGATTTCCTACGACGCTGCTGATGGCTTCGCTGCGAGCGGCTCGATCGGTATTGATTGGGGACCCCTGCCGTACGCCGAGGGTCACATGAACGTTTCGCCCGACGGTGAAATCTCCATCGGTGGCCATCTGCAGGGAACCATTCCGTTCCCGGGTGGTTCGATCGGCGGTGAAATCGACGGCGGCCTCTACCGCAACGCCGACGGCAGTTGGGGTGCGACCACGAGCCTCGACGTCAACATCGATGGCCCAATGGGTACCGGGGCGAACTTCAGTACTGATACGTCGGTGGGCGTTGATGCGGACGGCAATTTCGAGTTCGACACCGGCGTCGATGTCTCCGTTTCTGGGCCCGGAGGCACGGGGGCAAGTCTGAGCACTGATACGTCGTTGGGTATCGGTGACGACGGTATTGATTTTGATACAGGTCTCGACGTTGCAGCTCGGGGTCCCGGCGGTACCGGCGCGAGTTTCAGTACCGATACGTCGTTGGGTATCGGCGACGATGGCATTGCGTTCGATACGGGTGCTGATGTTCTAGTCACCGGTCCTGGCGGAACGCACGCTGGCATCGGCACCAACGCCGGTTTCAGCGCTGGCCTCGATGCCGATGGCAATCTCACCTCAACGGCCGACGCCGGTGTCGATGTCGATGTCAATGGCCGTGAGCTGCACGCCTCGGGCGGAGTCAGTCAGACGGGTCTCGATCTGCCCGTACTTACGGACCTCGATGTCTCGGTGTCGGTACCGAATGCGGGAGATGCCATGGCGGTCGATCCAACTGCCAGTGCAATGAGCGCACTTGCCGGCTCGGGTGATCTGGGCGACGTTCTCGGCGGCGCTGACGACGCCGCGAGCGCATTGTTCGGTGGCACTCCGCTCGATGCGTCGCAGGCAATCGATGCCGCGAATGCAATGGTTGACAGTGGGGTGTTCGACGACTTCACATCAGACGTGGTAAGCGCCGAGATAGTCGAGGCCGAAGCTGATCAGGTGTGGGACGATGTAGGGCCATGACCGAGACGACCGTCCCGCCCAACGCAACTGCCACGGGCGCAGACGCACTGATTCTCGACACGGCCAAAGTGCTACAGCGCCTTGGCCGAACAGATCTTGCCGAACGCGCCTCCATCGCAGCTGCCCGGCTCAGGCGGCCCTCCACGGTTGTCTGTGTCGTTGGCGAGTTCAAGCAAGGCAAGAGTTCGCTGATCAACGCATTGCTCGGCCAAGCCGTCTGCCCCGTTGATGACGACCTCGCTACATCAGCGATCACGCTCGTTCGTTGGGGCGAGCAGCCTGGTGCGATTGTTCGACGCAAAGCCGACTCCGGTGTCGCCGGCGATCCGCCGGTCACCGAGACAATTCCGATCTCTGATGTTCATTTGTGGGTGAGCGAAATCGGTAACCCGGGCAATCACAAAGGCGTTGAGCGCGTCGAGATCGTGGTGCCGAGTCCACTGTTGAAGCAGGGTCTGGTCATCGTCGACACACCTGGCATGGGCGGTCTCGGCGCTGGACACGCGGCCGCGACGATGAGCTTCTTGCCGTTCGCTGATGGATTGATCTTTGCGAGCGACGCCTCGGCCGAGCTGAGTGCACCCGAGGTCGAGTTTCTGCGCCGGGCCAGCGAGCTCTGTCCGACAGTGTTGTTCGCGCAGACCAAGATCGACCTCTATCCCAATTGGCCACGGATCATGGACCTCAACCGCGGGCACTTCGAGCGCGCCGGAGTTACCCCACCGATGGTGGCAGTCAGCAGCGCACTGCGGACCGAGGCGCTGCAGCGCAAAGACCGTGCGCTCAACGATCTCAGTCGCGTTCCCGATGTCGTCAAGCACCTCAGCGACGATGTTGTCGCGCCCGCGAAAGCCAATGCGACCCAACGTTCGGTCGCGGACACGTTGTCGATCATTGGTCAGGTGATGGCTGGCCTTCAGGCTGAGCAGTCCATGCTTGCCGACCCCGCCAATGCAGCAGCGGCGATTGCCGAACTCGAGCGAGCCAAGGCGCAACTCGAATACCTGCGCGGTCCTGGTGCCAAGTGGAACGTGCTCGTCGGTGACCAAGTTTCGGACCTGTCAAACAATGTGAACTACCGATTCCGCGCAGCGACACGCAACATTTCGCGCATGATGGACGAGCGCATCGAGCAGCTCAACAAGGGCAACGAATGGGACGAACTTGCGCGGTACATCCAGACGGTCGTTGCCGACGAGGTCACGCAGGCATTCGTCGATCTGGAGCAGGGCCGAAATGACATACGAACACAGGTCGTGGAGTTGCTCCGCGAAGAACATCTGAATCTCGCGGAGCGGTCACCGATCGGTAACGGCTTCAATGTCACGGAGATGTGGCAAGGCAAGGCGCTCGAACAAGCGACCTCCGGGGGTAAGAAGGTCTTCACCACCACCGTCACGTCCATTCGTGGCGCGCAGGGTGGTATCTACATGTTCGGCATGCTCGGGTCGTTCTTGCCGGCAGCGGCAGGCGTGTTGATCGCTTCGAACCCCGTGCTGCTCGGCATTGGCGCTGTGTTCGGTGGTATGGGTTATGCCGACGATCGCAAACGCAAGGTTGCTGCACGGCGGCAATCCGCGCGCAGCCAGGTTCGACAATTTCTCGACGATGTGCAGTTCGAAATGGGCAATCAGATCGGCAACCTCATCCGCGAGATCCAACGTGACCTGCGCGATGAGTTCACCGAACGCATCACTGAGCTGGTGCGCACGTATACTGATACGGCGACGCGCGCCCAGGCCGATGCGCAACGTTCTGCGCAAGACAAGCAGCGACGGGGCACCGAACTCGACACCTCTATCACGGCCTTGCACAACCTCGAGGCGGCGCTGATGAAGGCCACCTCATGACTGGTCCGATTGCATCACCGCGACGGAACGAGGCAACGGGCGTTGTCGGAAGTGCCGTTGCCGACCAGGTGCTCGAGGTCGCCCGTCAGCTTGTTGCGTCGGCGCCGAACTCGATCATCCGCGAACAGGCGCAGGCGGTCGTCGATCGCCTCAGCGGTCCATTTCAGGTCGCCATCGCCGGACGTGTCAAGGCTGGCAAATCCACGCTGCTGAACGCCCTCGTCGGCGAGCGCCTTGCGCCGACCGATGCGGGCGAGTGCACCAAGATCGTCAGCCGCTATAGACGCGGTACGGGATATGAGGTCGTCGCCCGCATGCGCGACGGCCGTAATGAATCGTTGGCGTTCAGCCGTGCGGGCGGGTCGCTCGATATCAAGCTCGGTTCGCTGAACGAGCGTGACATTGAGACGATCGAAGTGTCGTGGCCGACGTCAGCGCTCGAGACGATCACCCTCATCGATACCCCCGGCCTCGCAAGCATCAACGACGAGAACTCGCGTCGCACTCGCGATTTTCTGGAGGCCGACGTCGATCGTCCCAGTGACGCCGATGCCGTGGTGTATCTCATTCGCCATGCCCACCGCGCCGACATTGCATTCCTTGATGCCTTCATGGATCGCTCCGTGACGGCAGCGTCACCAGTGAATGCTGTTGCCGTACTCAGCCGCGCCGACGAAATTGGCGCTGGGCGATTGGACGCAATGGAGTCGGCGTCACGTATCGCCAAGCGCTACCAGGTCGATCCACAATTGCGGGGCTTGTGCGCCGCTGTGGTTCCGTTGGCGGGTTTGCTTGCCGAGACAGGACTCACCTTGCGTGAAGACGAAGTCGCGGCGTTGCGGATGCTGGCGGCCACCGATGCCGAGACGCTCACGAGAATGCTGATGTCGGCAGATCTGTTTTGCGAACTCAGCAGTTCCGAACTCACCGTCGAGTCACGTCGCGAGCTGTTGGCGCGCTTTGGAATGTTCGGTATCCGCCTCGTGCTCGAAGAGCTGCGGGCCGGGCGTGGCACTACGGCGTCTGCGCTCGGGCCCATCCTCGTGCAGCATTCCGGGCTCAATGAGTTGCGGCAGCTGATCTCACAATATTTCGCGCCGCGGGCACGCGTTCTTCAGGCACGGTCTGCACTCACTGCGTTGCGGGCCATTGCCCGAGCGCTCAAGACCATCGACTCCACCATGGCGGCCGATGTCGAGCGTCGCCTCGAACAGGTGGAAGCAACCACCGTCCAATTCGCTCAAGTGCGTGCCGCACATCTTGTGGGCTCAGGTGCGGTTTCCTTCAGCGATGCCGAGCGGCACGAGCTCGAGTTGTTGTTCTCCGGTCTCGACGGCGCTGTCCTCGTTGGACTCACAGGCTCCGCGTCTCAGGCTGATGTGCAGTCGGCGGCGCTCGCGGGCATCTCGCGCTGGCGGACCTTGGCATCGGACCCGCTCGCAGATCCATCCTTCATCGAAGTCTGCGATGTTGCAACGCGCACCTTGGAACAGATCTACTCAGCTGGCTAACCCAACGATCTCGCCGTTGCAGCGGCTCAGAGGCCGGCGATTTGACGCAGCGTTCCCGCGTCCACGAAATACAGCGAGCCAGCGCGGTCCCACGCCATGCGACCGAGCGACGTCGTTGAGGACTGACGGGCCGGTACGCCGTTTGTGGCGCCGACATCTGTTCGGCGTGCAATAACAGCCTCGATACCGCCGCTCGACGAGACGCGAACGATGGCACCGCTGGTGTTGTCGGCGATGTACACACGGCCTGCGGAGTTCACAGCGAAGCCATCAATAGTTGCAAATGCAATTGAGCGCGCGGGTGTGCCCTCGGCGGCAAGCGTGTTCCCGTTCAATGGCGTTGCCCCGCCGCCTGCAACGGTGGTGATCGTGCCTGCCGAGGAGATCACCCGAATAGCGAGCGCGCCCGAGTCGGCGACGACGAGGTTTCCACCGGCATCGATTGCGAGGCCTGAGACGGTGCCAATCGCTGCGGCGCCGGCGAGTTGACCCTCTCCCGCGAACGGACCTGGGGTAGCGGCCGTACCGGTGCCAGCAATCAGGCTGAGCAAAGAGTCGGTTCCGCGTCGAATGATGCGATGGAGGTCGTTATCAGCCACATACAGATTGCCGACACCGTCGAGCGTCAGTGGGCCTGGCGTCGCACCCATTCCCGATGCAGCGGCGTCGAGCAACAGCGTGGAGGCACCGTCACGAAATGAACGCACGCCGACCTTGGTAGACACGAGCACGCTACCGTCAGCACCCACGGCAATGCCGCCCGGAACACCGTCGGCGGGGTCGAGCGACGCGACAAGGGAGATCTGACCCTTGGCGATGCGCAGTACCGTCGAGTCCGCTGTCGCGACGTACACCGACCCCTGAGAATCAACCGTGACAGCGGCGACTCCTGAGGCGCCGGCCGACGCAGCTGGCCCAGGAATGCCAGCCCCGGGAGCAACGGCCGGGTCGAACGCGGCCCGGGTGACCGTCGCGGCAACACCGCGACCGATGGGAACGGCCGGAACCGTGGTGGCCCCAGTAACCGTGGTGGTGGTGGCCGCTGTAGTGGTCGATGCGCCGCCCGTAACCGGAGGTACCGAAATGAGAACCGGCGGGGTTGTCGCTGCTCCGGTCTTGCCGTCGGATGACCCGCTCTTCATGACAAGCGCGGTGACCAAGGCCGCCGCGCCAAGGGCGCCACCGACAATTCCAATGAGGATTCCGGTGCGTGGTCGTTTGCGTTGAGTGGGTGCGCTCGGAACCAGCGCGGGTTCGGGTTCGGGCGCCCGAACAGGCGGTTGCCAGGCGGGCGGCGCCAACGCCGCCGTCGCGGCTGTGGGCAACGACGCGGCTCCGGCCAACGACGCCCCGACTGCAATGGCGAGCTTGGGGTGAGCGTCCAGACTCACCGGCCGTCCCGTTGCGGAACGCACCATTTCGGCAACGATCGGCATGCGTGATGTACCACCCACCAATAAGACGCGAGCGATCTGATCCATACCGATATGTGCCGACGCGACGGCGCGTTCGAGTGCTCGTACCGTCTCGGCGATGCGCGGACGGATCATCGATTCGAACTCAACTCGAGTCAACCGAACTTCGGTCTGCACACCGGGCAGCGTGACCGGAATCGAGGTGTCACTGTCGGTGGACAACGCTTCTTTGGCGCGGCGACATTCAGCGCGCAGGCGGGCTTGACCGGGGCGAGTTTGTGGATCGTTGCGGTCTGCGCCTGAGACCAAACCGCCGAGCGACGAGTCCACGTGGGCCATCACTGCTTGGTCGAAGTCGATGCCCCCCAATCGCTCCATGCCTTCGGGAACACCTACGAGCTCGAAGCGTTCGCCGGTCCGACGGACCAAGGCGGCGTCGAAGGTGCCGCCGCCGAAGTCGTACACCGCGACGATTTCGCCGGGCTCTATGCGCTGCTGGCGCGCATATGCAACGGC